>NZ_JAKUFQ010000027.1:0-59805 GCF_022663475.1 Bacillus cereus group sp. BfR-BA-01382 | reverse complement strand
TTCATCGTAACTTCTTTTTCTTTTAACTGCCTAATATTCATCCGAATATTTCTCCTCAATTTACTATTCTTTTAACAACATATAGTTCAATATAAATAATTAAGAAAGAACTCCCTACTTTCAATAACAATTAGTTTTTTATAAGTAATTAACTTCTGTTTGACGAATTTGCAACATGTTCTAATAACATGAAGTTCATATATAATTAGATTATGATGATACCTAATTTAATAACACTTCCCCCTATTAATATTCTCTTTGTAAAGGGTTGTTAGCTATACAATTTCATTTTATCCATATTTCATCCATATAGATAGACCAAAATGGTTCGAGCTTATAAAAATACACCCATCAGATAATGATGGATGCTCCACAAAAAATATAGAACAGATATATATTTTTATTATATCTTAGAACCTTGTGAAAGGATACTTAATTTAGATTGTCTATCATTCAAATTCAACCTGTAATTCTTCATCTTCAATATAAATTCTTTTAATAGACTTATTTTGCTCTGGAATAGGCTCAACAGATAGTATATGAAGTAATTTACTATATTTCATGATTTCATGTACGCTTAATGAATCAGCAGTAAGAGAACCAATTCCAAATCCATGGAACCATTTCTCTGCCTCTACACCATACGCCCCATCTAATAGCTCATCCCGATAATCTTCACTGCCAATAATAATAACTTCATTCATATATTCAGGAAGGATGGTATCAAGAGAAGCAATGGTTCCTTGTTGCAAGCATTCTTCTACTGAGATATCATCTGGTCCTTGTATCTCTCCACTTCTAATTTTTGTCTTAATCCCCCATTGGTAGACAACATCTTCATCTAATACCAATAGTTCTTTTGGGACTTCACACACAATGTAAACTGGAAAATCTCCTGTTTCATTCCAAAGTGAAGTGATAGATTCTGCTTCATAACGCTCTTTTCCTACTTGATTGATTAACGACTTCTCATTTGCATGGAAAGCGTACCAATAATGCCATTTTGTTGATAAATAGACCAACTCAGGATTGGAAGGTACATCAATAAAATTATTTATTTCATTTTTATTTCGAGGTGTAATGCCATGTTGTAAAATCTCATTTAATCTTTTAGTTGTTGTACCATGATATAGCGTAATTGTGTCCCAAGGCTCTTCTACTTCTGTAAATGACTGTTTCTTTTTAACTGCATTTTGTTTGATTAATTCTTTCATGTCTTCTAAATTCATTATAACTAACTCCTTTTATATCGCATTTTTAAAAATACCTGTTTTGTTATGTTCATAACATAACATTATACTACATCATCTATATTCTTCATTCTATTACACAAAATAAAACTACCTATTAATAAATTAAATAGGTAGTTTTGTTTTTAATCATGCATTTTTTAGTGCTAATTCACTTAATCCAATTCCAGTCAAAATCAATTTGTAATTTCTCGTCTTTAATATAAATCCTTTTTATTTTGGGATTATCTTCAGTAATTGGAGAAAATACTACAACTTTTACTAAATTACCGTACGCTACTTGCTCATATAAATTTAATGAATCAGCAGTTATTGAGCCAATCTCAAATTCTTCAAACCAAAGATTTGCTTCTTCTCCATATGCTCCATCTAACAATTCATCCCTATATTCTTCGCTACCAAGAATGTTAACCTCATCTATATACCAAGGTTTAATCGTATCAATCGAAGCTACCATTCCATGTTCTAAACAATCCTCTAATGAAATATCATCTGGGCTTTCAATATCTCCATTTTGAATTTTCTTTTTAATATCTAATTGATGAACCACATTTTCATCTAATACCAGTATTTCTTTTGGCACTTCTAAAGAAATATAAATTGGAAAGTCACCAGTTTCATTCCAAAGAGAAGTAATAGACTCTGATTCATATCGTTCTTTCCCTACATTTTCAATTAATGATTTTTTATTTTCCTGAAAAGCGTACCAGTAATGCCATTTTGTTGTTAAATAAACCAACTCAGGATGTGAAGGTACACCATTTTGAGGAGTAATGCCATATTGTAAAATATCATTCAATTTTTTACTTGTTGTTCCGAAATACAACCTAACAACTTCCCAAGGTTCCTTCAATTCTGTAAACATTTGTTTTCTTTTCATTGCATTTTGTTTAATCAATTCTTTCATTCCATCTAAATTCATTTTAAATAGCCCCTTTTACATTCAATTTATTTAAATACCTGTTTTGTTATATTCCTATCATTATACTATTCCAATACTTCATTCATTCAATGAAATCTCTTTCAGTATACATATTTCCCTTCATAGTTAGTCTTCTATTAAAAAAACTATATTATATCCTTTTATTTTAATTTTAAAAGGTAAAATAATTGCAAAATATAGTCAATTCTTCTTATGATAAGAAGATGACAGTTTTTATTTCCTATCCAAATACGGTTAAGATATGCATACCCCCAAAAAATATCCTTGAGGGCATTGTTCTTAACGGTGACGAGAAAGGTAAATACATTCAAGCTTAATGGAGGATGCTTATGTACGACTTAAATAACAAGCTTATGACATTTTACAAAAAACATGTTGTATTACAAGGTAAAGAAAAAATTCGATTATTCAAGCTTAGAACATTGAATCTTGATAGATTAAAAGACGGATTAAAAGAATACAACAAGGAAAATAAAACGAATTATTCAATTGTAGATACCGTTGTTCAGGGAAGCGTAGCTATGTCTACAGTTGTGCAAAATGAAAGAAAAGATTACGATATTGATGTTGCTATCATTTTTGACAAGGATAACTTACCAGAAGGAACAACCGCAACAAAGAATATGGTAGCAAACGCACTGAAAAAGAAATGCACCCAATTTAAAGAACCACCTACAGCAAAAACAAACTGTGTACGAATTGTTTATGAAGAGGGCTATCACATTGATTTTGCTATTTATCGAAGATATAAAGACGAATATGGTGAATATAAATACGAACATTGTGGAAGCGAATGGCGGCCAAGAGACCCAAGAAGTATTACCAAGTGGTTTAATAATGAAAATAAAGAGAAGAATTATAACCTTCGTATTGTAGCAAGACTGTTGAAAATGTTTTGTAAATCCAGACCTAAATGGGAAATGCCTGGCGGTTTAGTTCAATCCGTACTTCTCAACGAATGTTTTCAAGCTGAAACACGCATAGATGAAATGTTTTATCATACATTAGTTGCAGTAAGAAATAGATTGACCATAGATAAAGAGGTAAATAACCCCACTGATGAAGAGCAAAGCCTTAAATTAATTCAAAAAGATGATGTTCGATTGGACAGATTAGAAAGAAGATTAACAACTTATTTAGGTAAGTTGGATGTTTTATTTGATGCAGGTTGTACATCCGAACAAGCAATTAAAGCATGGCAAGAGTTCTTTAATCATGAATATTGGGAAAAACAATTAGAACAAGAAAAAGAAACAAATTCGGCTGTGAGCAAATCTTATGCTTCTACAGAGAGTAGACTATACAACGAGTCTGAGGAATTTATTGAATATATGTTCCCTGTAAATATTCAGTACCATTTATCTTTAGACTGTCGCATTACACAGGATGGTTTTCGACCTTACTTTTTAAATGATTGGTTAAAAAGAGGTCTGCATTTACCAATCAGCAAACAATTGGATTTTTATATAAAAGACAATTACGTTACAAAACCATATCATGTGTATTGGAAAGTTAAAAACCGTGGAGATGTAGCGAAAGAAAGAAACTGTGTAAGAGGACAAATTATTAAAACCAATTCAGAAACACTTAAAGAATGTACATCTTTTAACGGTGAACACTTTGTTGAATGTTATATAGTTAAACAAGGGGTTTGCGTAGCAAGAGCTAAAATTGATGTACCAATTCAGGTATAAGGCATATCAATTAAATATTCAAAGAGCGGTGAGTATTTAATCCACTGCTCTTTAAACTGTTCAAAAGTACAATTCATCTTCTTATAATTTATATATATACATTACTTATCTTTTAACAGAATATTTATTTGTAATAAAAAAATAAAAGGGAGCAAGTTTATACTCGCTCTCTTTATTAATAAGGTAATATTAACCGCTCATCATAGACTTTGTTTGATTCTTCCCCTACTTCTTTTATATAAATAACAGGAAGTTCTTTCTCTTTGCTCTCAAACATTGATTTATCATTAAAAATTGTAGTAATTCCATGGGCTTGAACTGTTACATTAAAATGCTCTTCTTCTTTATCATCATCACAAATTGGCATGAAAACACCAGTATCTCCAATCGGAATCTGAGTGCAGTCGCCTTCAATTTTTACTTTTTCTATTTGTCTATCTACTACTTGTCCTATCACATTTTCTTCTGTTCTAACTGTATGCTCACAACCGAATAAAAAAGATGCACAAGTTAATAATAGAATACATACTTTAACTGTTTTAAGTGATTTTTGCAGTTTCATTTCTAACACTCCTATAATAAATTATCCTTTAAGAATTGAAGGTGTTGAGTAAATAACTCTTCACATGACATATCTTCTTTTATGCAGATAGATATCGTATCCATGTCTTGATAAGAGATATACATTCTTTTATCTGATTGGAATTTAGATAGTAAATAGTCTCCTTCTTCCTCTGTATCAAAATAAAAACTTAAAGTCATCCCTGCACTTACAAATGCCTTTACATAACCTGCATCGACTATAAAAGTAGAGCAAGGCACATAATCATTGAAATGTTCAGTGTATGCTTGAACATAATCTCCTCCATACTGTTCTTCTGCCATCCGATAAATAAAGTCTGGTATAATATCCTTTGCAGACTCTTCCCAAGCAATCAGCTTTATTATATAAGAATCCTCTTCAGCTACCTGAAATCCGTTTAAAATCCAATGCTCATTTGTCACTTCAGCATCTCTTACTAAATCTTCTTGATATAAAACATCCGATGAAACAATATCTGAATCCTCGATACCTAATTTATCTGTATCAATTTTAAACACTTTATAATATCCTCTTTGTTCAATGTTTAACTCCTCTAAATGTGCCCCTCCGCTTGGTATAGCTGAAAGACAATCATCAATTGTTTTACTGACACATATGCGGTTTGTCACATCGTCTTCTTTGTCTTGATGACGACAAGAAGGAATTCTTGGCACAAACTCTCCTGAATGCTGTAAATCCGTTGAGACATGATAGAAAATAGACATAATAAAAACGCTCCCTTTTTAATTAGATTTATAAAATACCTGATTTGTAATAACATAGTATTTTATGCCAGGAGCGTTTTTTTATCAGTTTTTGTTCATAACAAGAAGTTTTTTCTAAAAGTTCAAGCGAACTGAACACGTCCGAAATGTTTTTCAATAACACAAAAGTTCTTTTCATTCATAAATTATTTATCATCATAATTAAAACGTTCTTATAATAACACGGTTAGTTTAAAGTTATCTTCCTAACTTACTTTTAAAAGCTCTTCATAATTAACATTTGATATAAAATCCATTTCATCAATAAAAGCAATCTCATCATAAATCATAACACTAACCTTCACTTCTCCCATAGATGTGTAAACACTGTAGTTTTCACAGGAACTGAAAAAACATCTCTTTAGTATAGTAATTACATTAAGTTCAGTTTCTCTATTTATCGCTGATATAGAGAATCCTTCTTTATCAAGCATAAGGAAACCAAGTTCATAACGTATACGATTTTTAGCCCTTTCTAAATCTTTATACTTAATTTTATGTATTTTTAAGATTATATGAAAAGCTAAATTAATTGACAGAATACCTACGAGGAATCCTAAAAATAGAATCATAGTAACATCATCCCTCCGATAACAGGAATACACCAAACCAGTACATCATACTTATTCATAGTATTACTTCCTTTCAATTTGCTCTTTATAAATCTCATCAGACCAATATTCGGGTGGATAATGAGTTACAAATAAAGGCTCTTCTTTTATCAATTCATTAAAAGTAGACTGTTGAATCATATTCGGAACATCTACTGCATGTTCTTTTAAATCTTTTTCTAAAATTTCTGTCACACACTTAATGAAATATTCGATATACGCATTCATCTATATCTCACTTCCTTGTCACTCCATTAATATTTGACCATTAATATGGTTATCATTATAAATATTTTATTTACTATTGTCAATAAAATAAAAATAAAATGCATTATAGTCAAAATAAAAAAGAATGTATGATGCTACATTCTTTTCTTTACATGACTCAAGCTATTATATTGGAGAAATCAATGTCTGATAACTTTTCTTTCTTAATACCAAAAATCAAATCAAATGGTCCTCTCTCTACAACAAAAGAATAGGCTCCTTTTTTCGTATATATTTGGTACTCATCTGCTCTTAAACGTTCAATAATTACCTGTTTCCCTTCTGGTGCAAAATCAGGAGCAGAAAAATTGCTATAAATCATCTTTCTTAATCGCTCATCTTCATTTATTTCCTCTCTTTTTAACTTTCTATTGGTTATATCATATGCAATAAAAACGGTAAGTAGAAATGAGCCAATTAAGATATTAAAATCATGGAAGGATGGAAATCTATAATTTAAAAAGATAAAACTGCCTCCTAATAGTAGATACTTCACCTTTATCAGTCCTTTCATAACAGAGTTATCTTAATAAAATCAAAATACTTCTTTGAAGAAATCTACGTCTGATAATTTTTCCTTTTTCATATTCAGTATTGCATCTTCTTCCCCTCGCTCAATAACAATGGAATAATCTCCTTTTTTTGTATAAACTCGATACTCATCTTCTTTAACAAATTCAATAATGACTTTTTTTCCATCAGGAGCATATTTAGGGGCAGGAAAGACTATATGCAGTGAAAATCTCAAAGAGACATCTTTGTTCTTAGCATCTATCTTTTCAATAAATGTTGTAACATCCCATAGCATAAAACCCAAACAAAGTGCAACGCCAATTAAAATACCAAGCTCATCAACGTATGGGTATATATATATTCCAAAAATAATAACTAAACCTACTAATAGATACTTCGCCATTCCCATGTTTTTTTTCGCCACTTTATTATCTCCCTTCCATCATGCAATTTCTTTAAAGTAATCTACTTCAGATATTTTTTTATATTCATATCCGATTCCTTTTGTAGAAGTATGTATGATTAGTAAATATTCCCCTTTTTTCGTAAAAATACGGTAGAAATTTTCTGGAGCTTTTTCAATTAAAACCGTTTTCCCTTCAGGAGCATATATAGGAGCGTAAAATTTTTCATAAATACGAGCCTTAACTACACTATCAGCTATAATAACCGCCCTCGTTCTCTTAGACTTATAGATAAATATCATTGCTACTAATGAAGTAACAAAAACAAAGCCTGAAAGAATATTCGGGTTTAAAACAAAGCCAATTAAACCAAAGCAGAAACCCATTACACTACAAATAAACTCTTTACCATACATATTAGACACCTCATATCTCCGATTAATTAAACTCTCTTTTTAATGCCTCTTTGAAATTTGTATCCGATACCATTTCGGCATATGTTAATTTAGCAAATTTCGCATCATCCTCATACATATCCATTTTAAAAATAAATTCTCCATACTCACAAAACACACGATAGGCTTTCTCTGTCCTTTTCATATATTGATAAAACCCTTTGATTTTAGAATTCGTATCTTTTTCTAAACATTCTACAATAATTGATTCTTTTTCCACTTCAAACCGCTTTGAAACAAATTCTTTTACTGTCATAATGCCTTTTTGTTCATCTGAATCTCTATTCTTTATATACTTCTTATACAAGGGTAATAAATAGAATAGCGGGCCAATAACAATTATACAAAACAACAGGAATCCCGCTATCACTAACAATGTATCCATCGCTTGATTAATTAAACCTGATATAATCTTTAACGTATTCATTTGTCTTAACCTCCTATTCTCTCTAAAAATTAATGATTTTGAATGCACTCTTTATGTTTAATAATGATTTCTTTTGGTGTTACCTCAAGTAGAAGTTTGAACTCTCCTTTTGCCGTTAAGACATTGCATGTTGAAAGGTAAGATTGTTCTTTTCCAAGTAATACATGTATAAAAGGAACCTTTTGGTCACACTTTACAATGCAATCATCATTTTTTAACTTCATGACACTTTTTAATTTCCTATGAATTCTCTTAAAATTAACCTCTTTCATATCAATTAATTTAAATAAAGAGATGAAATTGTAAATAAGTACAGCATATATGGTCAAAATAACAGAACCTGCTATATTATGATTCATAACAAACTTTGTTAATAAAACAAAATAAGGAACTACTACTACTGCGATTTGAATTTTATTCGTTTTCATTTGAATTCCCTTTCTTATTTATCTTTAAAAAGTCGTTTTTTTACTGGTTCGTTATACTTAAAAATTAACAATCCGATAATGATAAAGAGTGTGATTTTAGGGAATAACCAATTGAATAGAATTGCTCCTCCCCCAATACAAGAAGCTGAAATTACATTCTGCATTGAACCTACTTTTTTTAACCAATTTTTTAACATTTTAAATCTCTCCTTTTTATCTATTATCAATTCTTATATAAACCCAAAAATATTTATTATGTATTTATTTTGCAAATTCTTTTCTATAATCCGTATGAGAAATACGCTCAACGTTTTTCACTCGTATTCCTTCTTTATATACCTTCACAGTACATAAAAGTTCTCCATCTGGAACGAACACCTTTAAATCTATATGATAGGAGGCAAAGCATCTCTTTAAAAAATCTTTCCTTGTTACTCCTTTTTCTTCTTCTACTAAAACAAAACTATCATTCTGACCAGTAAAATAATTTTCGTTAAGATACTGACTTAATAAGCGTTTAACCCTGTCAAAATCATATTTGGTAATACGTTCATATTCTTTCTTGATAAAATACATCAAAATCCCTACTCCGATAAAAACAATCCCTGTAATTCCATACATAACTACAGTTAGATTATTCATAACAAGATTCTTAACCCATAAAACACCCCATACTATGATGTTCAAAACGATTAATCCTATTCCCAAAAAAATTGTATATTTCATCAGAACTACTTCTGGGTCATCTTTATGAAACATTTCTACATCTCCTTCCTTCTTATATTTTTTTATTAATATAATAAAATATTGGTTTTTAACATACCCATTTATTTATATACATATAGCTCTCTACCATAGCTTACATGTGATACTCGTTTAGAATTTACTATTTCCACAGCCTGTTCATTCACCTTCACTTCATATAGAAACTCTCCACTTGGAGCAAATACTGGAATCTTTACCTTGTATGTAGAAAAACATCTTTTTAGGATTTCTTTTCTTGTTAGACTTTTCTCCTTATCCATTAAAATAAAGCTGTCTTGCATCCCTAAATAATAGTGCTCTTTTACATGCTGTGTGACTTGTTCTTTTATTCGAACAAAATCTTTCCTTTTAATGCGGTTATATTCTCTTCTTAAAAAGGTTATAGAAATACATGCAATCACAAATACAAAAATGCCTATTAGTATAACAATGAATTTTATAACATTCTCGGAATTCAGCTTTGGTGTAAGAATTGGAATAAAGAACGATATTAAAGGCAGAAGTGCATACAGGAATAAATTTGAATATTCTTCCGACTCCTTGTCAAACATCTTAAGCCCTCCCTTTAACTGCTAAACTTTAAATATCTTTGGATTTATATAGGAATTGATAAAGTATCTATTCCTATATTTTTTATTTCTTATAAAATTCTTTTGCAAAATTCATATTTGAAACTTGTTTGAAATCTTTGAGCCATACCTCATTTTTATTCACCTTCACTTGATATACCAATTCTCCATGATGAGCAAAAACATGAATCGACAATTCGTATGTACGAAAACATCTTTTCAAGATTTCTCTTTTTGAAACTTCTTTTTCATCAATTAAAAAGAAAGTCTCTTCTGGATAAAAACTACGAATATGTTTTTTGATTTCTTCTTTTATTCGATTGAAATCATTTGTTTTAATTCGGTTATATTCACAATACACATTTCCTGCAACTAAGCTAACAAAAGCAGAAACCCCTGTTATAAAGTAAAATATATTTGTATTATAGAGATTAACAAACATATGTACAAAAGAGATAGTTAGAAACGCTATAATCGTAATAACTACTGGTGCAAACATTATACAAACTAATAAATCGTTAGATTCATCATCAAACATCCAAATCACTCCATCTTCCTATTTTTCAATTCACATAAAACTCCTTAAGGACTAAATTCTAAAACAAATAAATATTACCATTTTTAAATCCCTTTCAACGCTTTATCAAAATCCAAATCAGAAATTTGGTCGAGGTTCTTCAGTTCACCTAATCCATCTTTTAATACATTCACAGTACATGTATACTCCCCAAACATTGTAAAGAATCGGATGTCTTCTTCGTAAAAACCTTTTAAGCATCTATCTTTGAAAGAGCTTTTATTCAACGCTCCGTTTCGATGAATGATAATGTTCATTTCTCTAACTGTCTCTAAGAATTTCTCTTCCACTTCTTTAGGGTGCTGATTTTCGTAAAGTTTATAATAGGAGTCATTTATTAATTTTGTAAAACCTTCTCTCACGCATTCTTCAATGACTAACATGTTTTTTGTTTTTGATTTTGTATAATTGAGGAAGAAATGAATCATAGTAATGAAGCATATATATATCAATAAAATAATAAAATATCGTTGAAAATTCTCTTCCACTATAGCCATAATCGACATAATTGCCAGACCCATCATGAATAAACTTTCATAATTCTTTTTATCCATATAGACACTCCCAAAGACTTTATTTATAGAAAAATGAAGAGAATATGTAAAAACATACGCTGTTGCAATATCCATCAATAAAACGCATAACCATTATGTTTACACCTCTCTTCATTTTGTTTAGTAGTTTAATTCTTTCATATAATCGACATGTGAAATAGAAATCAAATCTATACCTACCCATTCACCATCATCTCTATGTATATTGACTTCAAATTCTCCCTTTGATGTAAAAACATATAGTTTTTCCCATCCTAAGAACGATTTTTTCATGCGTTCAACATCAAATAACATCTCTTCCTGTGAAATGGACAGGTTATGAGCTATCAATCCCTTTAACTCCTCAAACTCGTCTTTTCTACATTTATGTATAAAGACAATTCCTGCAATCGGTATCATAATTAAGAAAATAATTCCAGCTACAGGAGATATGATAAATAGGACTGTAATCAACGCATATGTTATTGCCAATAGAAGTAAAACCTGTGTGACAATCATTGTTTTGACCCCTTCATAAAATCAATATCAGACACTTGCTCTAACTCAATATCTTTCTTATCTACATCTTTAATCTTTACAATGAATTCTCCTCTGGAAGTAAAAATTCGAAAGTCTTCGTATTTCCATGAAGATTCACCTTTTTCTCCGAAATCATAAATCACTTCATCTTTTGTAATTCTAAGCTTCTGAGGTATTTCAGATTGCAAATCAGTAAGAAACTTTTTTCTATTATCTTTAGACTCAGAGCGAAACGCCCAAACACCAATTATTATAATCGTACATGTAATAACGGTCATAAGAATTGGAAAACAGTAGAACAATGCTCCCAAAATTGCTAAGACACCAAAACAGCCTACAATTCCTTCTTCATCCATTAGCTATCCCTCCTATCTCATATGTTTAATTCATCTATGAAATTAACATCCGATACTTGACTTAATTCAATCGAATAGAAGTTGTTATACTCAATTCCTAACTCTAAAATAAATTCTCCTTTTGAAGTAAACACTCTATAGTTTCCAGGTCTCAAATAGGTAGCGTTCTTTTTGTTTAAATCAAAGAAAATCTCGCTCGTTGATATATCTAATCTGGTAGATATAGATTTTTTAACATCACTAACTTTTACATAAGAATCTTTAGATAGATACCAGAGTAAAAATAAAAGGATAATCCCTAAAAGCACTACAATTGCTATAAAAGGAAAAAAAGACGTAAATAGAGCAAATAACGGAATTACAATATAAAAAAGAATAATCATTACTTTTTCATCTGACACGAAAATTATCTCCTTATAAAAAACCTCCCTCCTACTATATAAGAGAGAGGTTTTTCTTTAACTTACGCTTCTTTTGTTAGTGCAACTTCTTTGGACTCTTCACTTGCCATTTGAGCTTTTAAAGTTTCTAATTCAGTTTGAATTTCTTCACTTACTTCATTTGCTTTAATTTCTTCAAATTCACGCTCTACATCTGATTTTGTAATAATAGAGTGAACGTCTTCGTTTGCAGAAATTAAAGATTCTTTCTCGTCAATTTTTCTCTCGATTTTACCAATTTCAGTTAGAGTGTTTCCTCCATCTAAATCATGGCGAATCTCTTGAGCTGTTTTTTGAGCTTGTGCCCTATTATTCTTAGCGATAAGTAATTGTTTTTTTGTTTCGGCTTTTTTCATTACTTTTGTCAAACGTTTTAATTCATCTTTTAATGACTCTTCTTGTCTCTCGGCCGTTTCTAAACTCAATTTGATTTCTTGAAGAATTTCCTCTTCATCTTTCTTTTGCTCTAAGAAATCGGTAGCAAGTTTATCATTCCCTGCTTTAATAGATGCTTTCGCTTTTGCAACTAAGTCATCACATTTTTTCAATTGAGCTTCATAGTCTTTTGAAACCATTGCTCGTGAGGAAATAGCTTTCGCAGTTTCAATCTGTACTTTTTCATACTTTGTTTTACTTTCTGCAATTAATTGCTCTAACATCACTTCAGGGTTTTCTGCTTTTGTAAGCCATTTATTAAAATACCCCTTACAAACATTTTTAAAGCGAGTTACTAAACCCATCTCAATCACACTCCTACATATGTATTTTTCCTTGCTATGGTTACATTATAGAATATTTTATTTACTATTGTCAATAAAATATAAACACTTTATACTTTAGTAAAAATAAAAAAGAATGTATCACGCTACATTCTTTTCTTTACATAGTTGATATTTTATATTTTCAATCATGACAAAATCTCCTTGCCAAACCTCATCTAACGTTACAAGACCTGTTTCTAAAACTAAACTATCTTCATACGAAACATCTGGAACTACTATTTCCTTATATGAATCTAAAGTAATACAAAAAACATTTTTAGGCTGTATAGATTCATTTACAATCCAATGCTCATTCGTATACATTGCATCAGGAACAAAACCTTTTTGATATAGTGTCGATGGAAAAATTAAATTCTCTTGATTCACTAAATCATTTGTATCAAACTCATAAACCGTAATCACTTTATTATCATGTAAACTTAATGACTCTCCACCCCAAGGAACCGCAGATAAACATCCTTCAATAGTCGTAGAGACACAAAAACGGGCACTGGTACAATCTTCTTCTGCCAATCGCATTTCTTCCTTTGGAACTCTTGGAGCAAATACATTCGTTTTCTTATAGTCTAAAGAAACATGGTACACCTTCATTTATACACACTCCCTATCTAACTTTATTTCACGCAATAAAATACCTAATTTATAAATAACTACCTATTATAGATGGTTGTGTGCCTGTTTATATCTCTAAATAAGTCTAAATTTCTTTTGATGTTAGTCATTTTTTATGCTTATAAAATTATGAATCTCTTATCTTCTGCATATAATATGAGGATAATTTATAAAACAGGTATTTAACTAATTTATTTAACAGGGAGAGAATTATAATGACAACAACAACAATTATTGAAACTGGTTCAGAAATCAAAAAGGAAATTAGAGTAATAAAATGTACTGCTGATTTAGACACTGAATTTGTTTGTTACGATGCAACCAAAGATGAAATGTCAGTAGCACAATTCATGGACAGACTATCAATCTTTAAATTTAATGACCCTATCCAAAGAAATACGGTATGGTCAGTTGATATGAAATCTTTATGTATTAAATCTATTTTAGAGGAAGTATCAATTGGTGAAATCAAAACTCAAATCATTCGTAAAAGCAGAAAAAAATACAGAAATGTATTAGATGGAAAACAACGTTTAACAACGATTCGTGACTTTGTTAGAAATCGTTTTGCTTTAAAAAATACATTGGTAGAAAGTTTTGATGCAACTGGAGAGGAAGTACGCATTGATGTTAGTGATATGTATTTCAAAGACTTACCACCTCACTACCAAAGTCGTATCATGGCTCTAATTTTAAATATTAAGAGCTACGAGGATTTAGACGATTCTAAAAAGGCAGATTTATTTAGAAGATGGAATAATGGAATGGCTTTAAAACCTTCTCAAATCCGCAAGGCTATGATGTCTTACGAACTATTACATGCCATTGCTGAAATGAAAGAATTAGAGGTTGTCCAAGCAGGATTTAGTGCAAGCGCTCTTAGAAATGATAACCATTCAGATATGGTATTAAAAGCGTTATGTGTTTTAAAAACCCAAAACAACACTGCTTTAGACAGCAAAACTATCAACAACTTCCTTGAGAAAGATGCCTTCAAAAAAGAGGATATTGCAGAGGTTAAAGAACTTGCACTATATCTAAATGAAGCATTTAAGCTTATGGATGAAAAAGGTATTAAAAAATCATTTGGTGCTTCAAAATCTGTAACATTAATCTACGTTGCAAAACAAGCAATGAAAGATAATTGTTCACCTGAAGATTTTGCTAAATGGATTCATACATTATTTGTGAAAGAGTACAATCACACTGGATATGCAACAACTTCTGGTACTACTAAGTTAGAATCAGTAAAACGCAAAAACTCAATTGGTTTAGAACATTACACAAATTTCTTTGCTAATTAATATGCGTTAAAAAGAGACATTCATTAGAATGTCTTTTTTTTATTTCATTCTGTAAGCATAAAAAAAGCAGATACCAGTAGATTGGCATCTGCATTCAAGAAGATAAGATATAGGGTATCTCGTCTTTATTAGTATACCTTATTATGTATATAAAAGCATTATTTTACATACAAAAAGGAGCCATAATAGCTCCTTTTACTAACTTGCTTTTTTCGTCAATTGAACCGTTTCAGCGACTGTAGCAATTGCTCCTACGCTATTCATCATATCTGTTGGAATGACTAATTTATTTGCAGGACCATATGCCATTTCTTTATTAGCCTCAATCTGCTTCCATCTTAATACAGCATCAATATTATCAGATTGTGTAATCGCTTCATTGATTCTAACGATTTTTTTCGCCTCTGCCTCTGAAACAATCTCAATAGACTCAGCTTGTGCTTGTGCATTGAGTAATGTTGCTTCTTTTTTACCTTCTGCTAAACGGACACTTTCTTCCTTCTGTGCTTCCGCATTTAAAATACGAGCCTGTTTATTACCTTCTGCTTCCGCAATCCTACTCTCTTTTTGTCCTTCAGCTCGTAAGACAGAAGATTTCTTTTCCCCTTCAGCTCGTAAGATTTCTTCTCTTCGTAAACGTTCAGCTTGCATCTGACGTTCCATAGCTTCCTGGATTTCTCTTGGAGGAATAATGTTATTGATTTCTACAGAAAGGATTTTAATCCCATATGCATCTGTAATTTTATCAACAGCATCTAATAGTTTGCTATTTAGGTCATCACGTTTTTTAGATACATCATCTAAGTCCATATCACCAACGATGTTACGAACGTTCGCAATAGTTGAGTACACAATACCTGCTCTAAAATTCTCGATATTGTATACGGCCGCTTTCGGGTCTAAAATTTTAAAGAATACTACATTATCCATTTGAATAGAAACATTATCAGAAGTGATAACCTTTTGCGGGTCAATATCAATAATTTGTTGTTTTGTTGAAACCTTTGCGCGAACAAAATCAATAAATGGAACTGTGAAGTGCCATCCTGGTTCTAATTGACGATGAAACTTACCAAACCTCTCTACAATATAAACTTGACCAGTTGTAACAACTTTAATTGAAGAAATTACAACACCAAGTACAATCAATCCAATAATGCCAGCAATAATCATTCCCATGACTATTCAAACTCCTTCCATTACGCCATTTTCTTTAGCGTTTTCCTTTTTTTATACTCATTAAAATTAACGAGGTTTGAAGGACGAGTAGCTTGAATCATATTCAATTGTCTTTTTTGTTTCCTATCGTATCGAAAGTTCAAAACTGTTCGCACAATAAAACTTCCTAAAAAGAAAATTAATGCAACCATCGCTGATGTAGATATTGTTCCACCAAGAATAATACACATGTCTTTAGAAAACTCAACAATAGACTGAAACAAGTCTCATTCTCCTTCCTTCTTGATAAGCAATTTATTGCCTTTATATCCAAGAACAATAAAATTCTCACCTTTTTTTATAGGGCTTCCTTGATTAATAACAAACCAATGTGTATCACCAAGAGAAACTTGTTGCTCAACTTGTTCTTCAATTGCAACTGGAGATGTAAATGTTTTTCCCTCTAATGAATTTGAAGGTAGTTCACCCCCACTATCCCTTGCAAAAATGTATCCACGCAATGGATACATCATGCCTAAGATAAGTGTTCCAACAGTAAGAAATACTGCAATTTGAACAGTAACCGAAAAATCTCCTGCTAAGAAATAAGAAACAAGTGCTCCTATTCCAAATCCAAAAATAAGCAGTGTTCCTGAACATAATTCAATTACAATAAAAGCAAGAGAAACAAGAGCCCATACAATTTGCATGGCAATCAATCCATCACCCTCTTTCATTGACTATAGTTAATATATTACACCATTGCATAAACTATAGTCAATAAAAATACTTTTGAAAGTTGTTATAAATTAATTGACAGAATATTAAAACCCTCCGAAACATAAACCTATATACAAACAATAAAAAACCACTTACTTAAAGAATGTTAATAATAATTAAATACATTTAAACGGTTATTGGCATTTGTACAGTGAATAAAAAAGCCATGCAGTTAAGATGGCTCAGTTATATGACCTATAAGGTTTTCAAAATTTCTTTTATCTTTTCTCTCTTCTTTTGTTCATTTTCTGTTATATTCTTTATTTCCTCGATTTCCTTTTTATCATTATACTTTACGATGTATGTATCTGTTTTACTTTTTGCAATCATAGAGGTGTCATCTGTTTGTTTTTCAATTGTCACATCTTTCTCCAAATTTTTCTCTATCTGTGCATGTAGCATACTGTCTTCCATTACAGGTCTAATAATTTGTATACAAATAGGACCCAATATAATGTAAACCCCTGCTAACGTCCATATAAATATAGCAATTCCCTTGTTAAATCTTTTAATTAATCCCCCTATACCAATGATTGCTGTGAGAAAACATATAAAATATGTAAAATCATTCAATTCATTTCCTCCTCTAAAGTTACGTTATATATTTTTTAAAAGTTCTTTTGTTTTTTCTCTTTGCTCTTTCTCTTTACTCTGACTTCCTGTAATGCTTTTTATCAATTCAATATTGGTATCATCATTATATGTAATTTCAAATGTCCCTTCTTTACTATAAACAATCAATTTGTCATCAGAAATATTTTCTTTTTTTATATCATCTCCAAAGATACGAGCCACTTTTTCTTCCACTAATTCTAAATTATGTGCTTTGTTCATCATAGGAATAAAATATGGACTACTTGCTATGAGAACTATAAATACCACCAGGGTTCCAGGAAATGGACTTTTTGTTATTCCTACTTCAATTAACATTACAATAAAACTTAAAACAACCACGATAGCATAGCAAATTATAATTTTTGTCAAAAAACTCATTCATTTCACCTTCTTCTTTTAACCGTTTACTATATTTTTTATTTACATTTACATACTACAAATTTTTCAGAATTTCTTTTGTCTTTTCTCTTTGTTTTTCTTCATCTTGCTTGTTTTTAGTTATGTTTTTTATTAAGTCTATCTTTTTATTTTTATCATAATAAATCTCATAAATGCCTTCTTTGTTTTTTACAATTAATTTATTTTCATTTTTAACATATTCTTTTTGTATGTCTTCCCCGAAAATCTCCACTACTTTTTTTTCCATGTTGCCATATTCAAGCCAAATATAACCCATAGGTATCGAAATGGGTGCACCTATTATCATAATGAATGTTACAACGCTAAAAGCTTCACTCTTTGTAAACCAAGCGATTAGAAAACATATAAAAACTATTACTACATAAACAAGAATACTCTCAATTAATTCACTCAATTCTTTTTCCCTCCGTGTTAGGATTTTTACATTTAACTTTGACTATAGTTAATTTATAATATATATTAACTATAGTCAATAAAAACAAAAAGATAAGGAGCTGATTAACTTGGCAAATCATAAGGTTGTAGAAAAGAAGGTTTTAAACTACGCTTCTTTAGGAGCAAATAGTAATAAATTTTATATTCTCGAATTACGAGAATTAGCAGATGGAACTTATATTGTCCACTCTGAATATGGTCGTGTAGGGAAGACACCTCAAACAGTGTCAAAAACCTGTGAGACACTTCCAGTGGCAAAATCCAAGTTTAATACAACATTAAATCAAAAAATTCGAAAAGGTTATAAAGAAGTAGAATTAGATGTAAGTGGAAATTCTCAGAATACAGTAGAAGTATCAAAAGATACGAAAAAAGAAGATTTGGACAAGGTAAAAGATAAAGTATTGCGTTTCATTGGAACACTTTATAAGTCTTCTACAAGTTACTTAGTAAAATCTATTCAAACACCTTTAGGTGCATTAAGTGGAAACCAAGTTGCAAAAGGTCATGCAATTTTAGATAAGATTGAAGCATTGTTAAACTCTCCTAATAAAACAACTAAAGAGTTTGAAATTCTATCCGATGAATTCTACTCGATTATCCCCTTTGTATTTGGAGCAAGAGTTGATTACTCAAACATGATAATTAATTCATTCCAACGATTAAATGACCGTAAAGACTTATTAGGTGTTATTGAATCCGTTGTAAAAGTACAAAATAGTTTAGAAAAAACATTAGATGATAAATACAAGGCTCTCGGTGTGAGTTTAAAAGCTTTATCAAAACGAACAAAAGAATATAAACGAATTGTAGAAAAAGTCATGTCTACAAAAGGACATAACCATCACTTTGATTTCGAGGTGCAGGAAGTGTATGAAGTGGAAGATATGACAGGCTATAATTCTTTTAATCCTTACAACGTTTCAACAATGGAATTATTCCATGGCTCCCGAAACGAAAACATTTTAAGTATTCTACAGAGCGGTTTAAAAGTAAAACCATCGTCTGCGGTTCATACAGGAAGCATGTTTGGTGGGGGTATCTATACTGCGGATTGTTCAACTAAGAGTGCTAACTATTGTTGGGGATTTGGAAGTCGTTCAGACAATGACTCACACTACTTATTCCTTTGTGATGTAGCGACTGGTAAAATCAAAGAATATGATTCTGCTCAGTCCCACCTACGTTCTGCTCCTTGGGGATACAACTCTGTAAAGGGTGTGAAAGGTAGACACTTATTACATAATGAATACATTGTTTACAAAGAAAGTCAGGTAAAGATTAGATATATTATTGAATTTAAGGCTAAACGATAAGAGAGAGTTTTTACTCTCTTTTTTATTTATTAAACCATATATATAAATAAAAAAGACCAACTTAAAAAGTGGTCTTTTACCGTTCAATGAAGATGTCCTCATTGATTACATTTATACTATTCTCATGGTTGTATTGAAAAAATAGAAATCAAGAAACGAGATAGTATAGAGAATCCAAACTTGTTGCATATGACATAGTATTAGATTCTCAATCGTATACATAATTTTTGTACAAGCATTTGGGAAGACAAGTACGCTGTACCTATTAAAATTTGAGTTTTTGTGCTTACCGATGTAGAACATTCATCTTATTTGTTTTTTATTATCATGTTCTTAAGCACAAATTTATAATAACATTCTTATTAACTATAGTCAATAAAAAAGAAGAGAGTTAAAAACTCTCTTCTATCGGACACTTACTCGCTTTACCGTCTGGCATACGACCTGTTGATTTCTATACACTTTACAAGTCACAGTATGTTTACCTCTGTATTTTGTTTCATGCGTACTTTCTTTTCCGTTTGTGTCATAACTTCTGTTATTCACACTCTCATCACCCGTATTGTTTACAAACCACTTAATGTCCGTGTAGTCTGTAAAGCTCGGTTCAGCAATAAAGGTAACTGGTTTTCCTTTTGGAAGCTTACCTTTAAATGCATTTAGTGGAATACGTTGCCCAGATACTAACTCGGTAAATACTTGTACGGTAACTGTTTCCTTTTGAGTGCCTATTGCAGAAGTCATTTCCGCAAACATATCAATTGTTTTTTGGATACGTTCTTCGTTTTTAGGTAGTTGTTCAGCCCAATACGAATGGTTAAAGAAATCATTCCAAGCTTCAATTGCCTTTTCTTTCGTACAATCATCTTCAAACAGTACACTCAGCTTATTGATATAGCTTGTTAACCTACTGTGCAGATTCTTAACCTTTTGTTTGTCTTTCGCTGTGTACAATAGCGTTAAATCCGTATTAGTAGGATTGTAAACTTCTTGGTTCTTTCCTAATCTATCTCGTATATTGCAGATAGTATCATAGAATGTTACATCCAATCTTTCATCTGAAGATACTGATTCAGAAGCTAATACAGACTGAATTAACCCTCCAGGCATAGACCATCCATCTCTTGATTTACAGAACATTTTTAGCAATCTCACAATACTTCTTAGGTTGCTATTAGAAGCTGTATTTTCTGTGTTAAACCAATTTGTAATTGCCCATGGGTCTCGACTTCTCCATTCACTGCCACAATGTTCATATTCATACTTGCCATCATCATTTAGGAATCTACGATAAATAGCAAAGTCAATATGATAACCAGATGCATACTCAATTCTTATACAATTCGTTTTTGCTTCTGGTTCAGTACGGAACCCTGAACATTTTCGTTTCAATGCGTCTACCATGATGTTTTTAACTCGTGTCGTAGAATCAGGAATGTTTGATTTATCAAATATAATAGCGACATCAATATCATATTCGTTTTCATCGTTTTGGGTAACTGTATGCATTGCTACACTACCTTGAATCGCATCATCCACTACCTTGTAAGTTGTATCATGTTCATCGTTGTATTCTTTTAATCCATCTTTTAATCGGTCAATATTTGTTTTCTTTTTCTTAACCAATTCCGACTGTTTTTCCCCTTGCAATACAACGTGATTATTGTAAAACGTATTGAATTTTGAACTCAAATTATACATATCCATCCTCCTCTCTATTTTATGGAGCCGTTACAAATGTCCCTTTGTTGTGCTTGTTCAGGATAATTCCCCATTTATATCGAGGATTTACAAAATGATACGAAATAACTTCAGGCATACTTGTATCATCTAATAGTTTTCCCAATTCAAACGGTAAACAACTCTGTGATGCTATCAATAAATGAACCCTTTGGATAGAAGGATTTGATTGATTGATTTTTCTTATAGTCTCGTAGACTACTTTAACGTACTCTTCTAACTGGTCTTTACCCTGGATGATATTTTCTTTTGTTTCATCCACTTTCAAATCCACCACAGGAACATTACTACCAAACTGTGATGTATCGTGTGTTGAAATATCAAAAGTAAGACTTACTTTTAATATAGCTTCTGTTGCAGATATGCTCGATAAAGCTTGCAAGTTTGTTTGTAAGGTTAGCTCTTCAAAATTTTTCTTTTTATTGGCTAACTTGTAATAATCCTGCTTTAGCTTGTTACGTTCATAAAAATGATTAATTTTATGTCCATTAAAGAGCTTTCCTGCGTACAAGATAAACGGAATAGGTGCAATGCCAGTGTATCCCCTCTTAACATTTGCGCTTTCGTTTTTAAATGCTTCAATTTTAAAAACTAATTCTTCAATGATTTCAGGCACAACATTTTGCTCCATTGAATTATCCTGGGCTTTTGTAAATCGTTTTACAAATTCAATCTCTCTTTCTTTAAAATCAAATTCGTTTAAGCCTAAGGATTTTTGATTGTTTTCAATTCGATGGTCAGCATACCCATTAATGTTTAGTATATATATACGGTTTTTCAACTTATATATAAACCAAATACCAAGAGCAACAAAGGCAACCCCTGTAACCAACTGAATGTAGTTTACATCAGTAGCATCGGTTAATGTCTTTGCTTGCGTTTTATCGTTTGTGACTTTGATAATTGCAATAACAATTGAATGAATCTTGTCTACAAGCGTACCAAACGAACCTGTAATCAAACCAAGACCAAATGATATAAACGTATGCCCCCCAAAAGTTTCTACGCCTTTTGTTCGGTTAAAAGCATATAGAATTATCATGATAATTGTAGTTACAACTAAAATAATTCCAAATGTTACAATATTCATGGTTTGTTGACCTCCTTTCTTTTAAAATATAAATATCCTCATGTAATAATGTAATTATTACGTTGTTCTATAATAGCAGACATTCTAACATTTTCCAAAGCAAACGCTTATTGTTTTTGATATTATTTTCCCGAACAATTAATATCTCCTATTTTTAGGGATTTTTTGTTATCATCTCCGTTCCTACAATCTAAAATGTAAAGATAAGTTATAAAACAGGTTCTTTCAAAAGATGAATATACAAGGAGATGTTTATGTTATGAGTATTGTTGTAACAACAAAATCACATTTAAAAAAGGTTCATGAAATTTCGAAGAAATATCCTGCTTTCAGTAGTTTTGTTCCAGAACAAAGACGAGTATTAGATAATATCCAGAAATACTCTCCTAATGCACATGGAAATGATGTGGCCATTGATTCTGCTGATATGAAATATTTTGAGGTAGAAGCACCCATTGATGCATTGAACAGATTAATGAAGCTATATGGTAGAGATGAAATGATGCCATTAATGAGAAAAATGATGTACTTATAATTTAAAAGGTGGTTTTTATTATGAAAGAGATGGTATTAATTGATGTGAATGCTTCTGAAGTAGCAAAGCATGACAGATATATTCAATTAACAAAAACAGGCATTAAAACAACAAATAAAAAAGAAGAAGCAACTCCATTTACAGAAGATAAGGCAGTTATATTTACTTCTTATAACGAAAATTTAAAATCAGAAACACGTTAAGAAAAAGCATGTTAGTAATTATAACTAACATGCTTTTTCTGTTACATATTTAATCCTGTCTGTATCGCATCTTGTATTAGGATTTTATTGTCTCTTACATACTGGAAAACCTGTTCTTCTTCTACTTGAGATAAGCTATCAAAGGTTTGCTCTCCTTCGCTATCAATCCCTAACCCTTTACTTTTCTCTTCAATTAAATTTCCTTCCAAATCCACTGTAACTGTAGTGAAAGGACTTAAATAAGCTTTCTTACTTTTATGTTTGTCACTCCATTCCACACTTATCATGATATGTGAAAATCCGTCTTCTTCAAATACACTTACAAAAGCAATCCCCATAATTTCCATTTAAAAATCCTTCATTTAAATATAGTCTTTATGACTACCTCATTTTTATATTCCTCTTATTATATAAAGCTATCATTTGAATTATTTCTCCCTTTTGAACTGCATATAATACATGAATTTATATAAAACAGGTCTTCAAAAGAAGAGATACAAAAAGGAGAGATTTTTAATGATGAACGATTTTTTAGGACAAGTAGCAAAACATAATGTAGGTATAAAAGTAGAATGTTTTACAGTATCGGAAATGCGACTTAAGGCAATCTCTTTTGCTGAACGTAATTGTAACAAGCCTTGCCCGAACTTCGGTGATTATACTTTATTCTATATTGAATTAGGTTCCGAACATGGTTTTGAAGAAGGAGCATCTGTTCAAATGGACGTTTTCCATGACTATGTAGAAGCTAATGAACTTTCAATTTCTTATCGTGTGTTTATTGAAGCAAGCGGAGAAATCGAATTTGATGAATGTATTTCACTTAAACAAGACAATGCTGAACAAATTGCTTTAGGGGCCTTTGTAAAAGCTCTTAACAATGCGTTAAAACAGGAGGAAATTGAAGAGAAGTTAGGTATGAAAGACTTCTTAGGACAATTAACGGATTTAGATGTAAAATTAGATATTAAAAACACGAATTTTAATAGACTAAAAGATATTGCAAATACATTTGTAACTGAAGATGCTTTATCTCCAGAAGACACACCAACATATGGGGGATGTGCATTAATGTCTGTTCAATTAGATAAAGTACACGGTTTTACGAATCCTGCTCGTGTCTATTTAGATGTTTATTACGATGTTTTGACAGATGGTGAGAAGCTATTAGTAGTACCTTCTTACAGAGTGTTTTCAACAATTAATAGTTTACCTATCCATGAAGACATTAAATACATTCCTTTCAGCACAGAAAGTAGTGAACACTATGTTTTAACTGCTTTTATGGAAGTGTTAAACAAACTGATTCAAAAAGGAAAAGAAACCAAGGAAAGAATGGCTAAATTCTTATTACATACAGTTGTATTAAGAACAAATACTGGTCTTACTTTTTATGAAGCAAATGATTTAAGTGAAGTTGCTGATGAGTGTGATATTGAGGACATTCTTCGTATTTATGCAAAAGGAACCAATATTTCTCATGATGCATTAGCACAAATGCCAGATGACTTAAGAGGAAGATGGTTTATTTCTCATATTCATGATAATAGTGAACATCACGGATATGAATTTTCAACTGCAAAAGAAGTGAAAGATATGCTACCTGAATTATTAAAGAACGCACATACATGTGATGGTGATGTTAATGAAGGTTATGTATTAGTATATCCTCCTCATGCAGTTCTTGTAAGCTTATAATCATAATTAAACCCCTCTCTTTTAAAGACAGGGGTTTTTCTTAGTATTTAAATAACATCGTAATGATTTGCCAACCAGTACCTACAGACCAAAACACTACATGGTCTCCTCTTTTAACTTGTCCACTTTGAATTCCTTTATATAGAGCAATAAACGGGCTACTTGTTCCTGTATATCCAAATTCATCTCCTACATATACAAACTTAAGTTTATCTTCTCCTAACTTCTCTTGAATTACCTCAATGTTTTTTAGCGAAAATTGAGAAAAACAATACGAGCCAATATCTTCTTTTTCTAAGCCATGTTTTGTTAGTAAAGATTTGATAGATGATACGGCAGGTGGAACACATACAGTTCCATCAAAGGGAATCCAATTAATCTGCATATCTTTTGGTTTGTTTTCTGGATTATAAATGTTTGATAGTCCACATGCAGGGAATAAAATATTATGAGCATCTTTGCTATCTGTGTAATACATGGAATCAATAAATCCTGTGTCCTCTTTCACTTTTTCTAAAATAATTGCAGAAGAAGCATCTCCATAGTTTGGATAAGTGATTTCATCATCTGGATTACAATGAATCGAGTTATGGTCAGAACCTACAACTAATGCATATTTTACATTCGGATTAGACATCATGTATCTACACGTTTGTTCCACTGCTACGAGCATTCCTGCACAATTTGAATTAGAATCCATACAAATCGTTTCAGCCTTACCTCGAATCTCTTTATGTACTAAAATCGCATTGGTAGGGAATGTATACTCTGGTGTTTGCGTTGAAAATACAATCATGTCCACTTCTTCCCCTGACATGTTTACTTGCCGTAACACTCGTTTCGTAGCTTCAATTGCCATCGTTAGTCCATTTTCATTTTTATCTTCAATGACATATCGACTTTCTCTTCCCATCATTCTTAAAAATCGAGAAATATCCTTTCCCTTTTCTGCAAAGTGTTTTAAATAAAAATCGTTCGTTCGTGCTGTATTTGGATGATAAATATCAACAGCTTTAATTCTAATGTTTGTCAAAGCTATCTCCTCCTCTTGTTGTATATATTAAGATTATGTATTGTATTTCATTGCGAAACTTTTTATTACAATCATTTGTATGAGTATGCATAAAAAAAGAAGAGCGTCATGCCCTTCCTTCTTTCATCAAACTTCTTTGATTTCGTAATTTGCAAGACCTGTATTTTTTGCTACTCGATTCAATTGCATCTTTAGGATGGTACTTTTCGGAGCAATCTTGAAGATTACTTTTGTAAATCCATCAGCGATATATAATTTATAACAATTCTCCAACATAGGTACTACATCTGCTGATGTTACATTTAGCTTTGTACAGTCTAATTCAATTACATATTCTTTAGGATTAATTCCTGCAATTTTTTGTTTGTAGTCTTTGATGAAGTTCGCTCCATCTTCAGATGACATGCTCCCCTCAACAGAAACATGAAATACTTTTTGAATTCGATTTGCTTGTAATGTATATTTTCCCATAGTAGATATCTCTCCTAAATCTATTGTTTTGAATATTTCTTTATCTGGATTTAATATTATCACCAACTCGAAATTCAGTCAACAATTTTTTACTAAAAACTTCTATTCTATTTTTATTCAACCGTTTTCATATACTTTCTAAAATCAAAATATTCATATCCAACCTCGTCCTCATCCATTAAATCTAATGATAAGTGAGTTACTGTGAAAGGAATTTGAATGTATACATTGTCTTTAAAGAACGATATCGTTCCATCCTCTTTATTGTTAGCAATATTGATAATCTTTCCATATTGAAATTGTTTTTTATCATTTATGATAGGTAAGATATCTCTTTCATAATCTAAATCAATACTTCCTCCAACGAATCCACCATTAATCATCTTATACGAAAAAGCAAACTCATTATTGTCTTTATATATATGAAAATTCAACGCTCCAAGTTTTAGTTCCCCTGATTCAGTTGCATTACAAGTTAATCATATCTATAGCTCCTTCCATTTATTATGAAGGCGAATAATACTTTGTTTCTTGCATATTAACTACATACGGCAAATCTTTTACATAATCTATATATCTATTTTCTATCAATACCTCAAAAAGAACTGTTTTGTTATCTGATGATTTTACTACATCAGACATAGAAATCTCGCTTCTTTCTGCATACTCTTTGAATTCTTCCACATTCTCTTTATTTATTCGGATTGTCATTTTAGATTGATATTTAAACATACCTTCTTTCTTGTCCTCTGTTATGATAATATCAAGCCCACGTTTTTCTCTGACATACTCCCAATTCACTCTGTTTTTAATGAATTGTGCAATAGAACGTGTTAATTCGAAATAATCCATTCTTCTTTCACAAGCCCGTTTGCTAATCATACAGCCATCTGCACCTGCAAAGACAGGTAATGAGAATACCTCTGTTTTCTTGTTTTTATCATCAATGACATATAAAACAACTTCATACACTATACCCACAAAACACTCATCTGCATCAGATGTTCTCATTCTGGCATTAACCTCAATACAAATAATATTTGAATCATATAGATGTCTATTAATTGCATCTAAACCATCTTGTACTTTATCAATGCTATTATTAAAAACTGTATCGTTTTTAAATTCCGTTAGTTTTTTCTGAGATTCTTTTAAATTTGCTACTTCTTCTTCCAATAATTCTTTTTCCTTTTTTACTTCTAAATACGATTTTTTATATGAACGCATCATTTTACTTCACTTCTCTTTCTAATTTCTAATTTTCTTTCATTCCATAACTTTGCATTCAATATAATTTCCTCTAATGTTGTTACTTTGTCACGACTCATATATCTTTTATCTTCACCTTTTTGAATAAGCACAATATTCTCATTTACAACTTCCGTAACATCATATTCAAAATCTCTTTGAATGTCAGGAAGTACCTTAGGTAATTCTGGATGATTTTCAGCAAAACCTATCATGAGATTAAATGTTAAATCACTATTATTTGTGATAAAAATCTTGTCTCCTACCCTTAAAGAAAGTTTTTTAATATCTTCTTCTATTAATTTTGCATAGATATTTACAGAATCTACTCGAATATAATAATGGTTTAACCCGTGCATCTGCACTAACTCGACTTTATCCGCAGTTCCTGATATAAATAGAATTTCTTGCAGTGACCCATTAATCTTTTTTAAAAATCTTGCTCCTACACCTGAATACACTTCAATGACATCACAATCAACACGTCCTTGATAGCCAAATAAAACGTATTTAAAATCTGTAATGACCTTCTTTTCCCCTTGTTTTAACATCGCCATATTAATTCTCCTCCTTTTTATTCTTTAATTGATTGGATTCGTATAAAAACAACTTCTCATTTAAGTGAAAAACGCATTTTATAGCTTTCTCTATATTCTCTTTACTAAACTTCATTTTGCTCATACAGTCTTTGCAAAATAGCGATTCTTTGAGTTCTTCATCCGAATCTAAATTGATAGGCTGTTTCTTATTGCAATTGGGACAAAATACGTGAAACCTTAAATCAATTAGTCCCTCATTATCTGATAGCCCTAAAAATAATCGAATACATTCTTTTTCTGGTAATCCCGTTGATTTAGAGAGTCGAATTGGACAAATTTTGTTATATCCTCTATATATTTCTTTTTGGATATACACTTCTAATATTGGAATAAATAAGTTTGGTGGATACTCATCCCTAAGAACTTCATTTTCCTCAAAGGATATATTTAATTGTTTCGACAGCATAAAAACACCTCTTTTTTTATTGACTATAGTAAATTATAACATTATTATTATGATTGCGAAATGTTTAAATGAAACAATTATACAACCCCTTATACAGCACTATAATATAAGGTATTTAAGAGATATGAAATTTTAAAAAATTAATTTAAAAGGAGAAAATGATATGTTTTCATTAGAGCAATTAAATGAATTAAAAAAGTCGAATAAAGGAAACGAAATAGCAGAGGAATTGATTGCCAATATTGTGGTTTTACACGAAAGATTAAAATATGCTCATCGTTTTGCAAGACGAGACGATTGTTACGATGCTCCATATGTAGAGAAAACATTGAGCGAAATGGATGGAGAAGGAATCGAGTTTAGTGAAGAACGAATGAAGAAGTTAGCTAAAAAGGATGCTTTTATTAAGTCTCAGGTAGAAAGATTAAGTCTTGAAATTGTTTTTAATGCTTTTGTCTTGGGTGATTCAAACATGGAACGCATTTATAAAAGTTTATAACAAAAAAGAAGCTGTTGAAAAACAGCTTCTTTTTTAACCATTAGTCTACAAAACTAAATTCATATTCTAATATTTTAACGGTATCTCCATCTTTAGCTCCTCGTTCACGCAATGCGGAATCTACACCCATGCTACGCAATTGACGAGCAAAACGTTGTACAGATTCATGATGTGAGAAGTTAGTCATCTTGAATAGTTTTTCAAGCTCTTGACCAGATACAACGAATGTCCCATTGCTTTCTCTTGTGATAAATAGCTTATCTCTATCACTTTCGAATTTATAGGTTACATTCCCAACCTCTTCTTCATGTTGGGCAATCACACTTGATGGTGTTTTTTCTACCAAATCAGCTACACTGAATAAGAGTTCTCTTATTCCTTTTTGATTTAGTGTTGATATAGGGAAAATAGCTATATCATCATCTATTTCTTCCTTAAATATAGCTAAATTTTCTTCAGCATCAGGCATATCCATTTTACTGGCTACAATAACATGCGGTAATGAAACTAATCGTGCATCATATTCTTTTAATTCATTAATAATTGTTTTGTAATCCTCATAAGGGTTTCTTCCTTCTAATCCAGACATGTCAACCAAATGAACAATTACTTTCGTTCTTTCAATATGTCGCAAGAACTGATGTCCAAGTCCAACTCCTTGATGAGCTCCTTCAATCAGTCCTGGTAAATCAGCCATTACAAAGCTTCTATTGTCTTCTGTAGCCACAACACCTAAATTAGGTACTAATGTTGTGAAGTGATAATCAGCAATCTTAGGACGTGCTTTTGAAACAACTGATAGCAACGTTGACTTCCCTACACTTGGAAAACCAACTAATCCTACATCGGCCATTACTTTTAAATCTAAAACAAGGTCTCTCTCTTCTCCAGGCTCTCCATTCTCAGCAATGTTAGGAGCAGGATTTTTCGCAGTAGAAAAACATACATTTCCTCTACCACCACGACCACCTTTTACTATAATTGCTTCTTGTCCGTGGGTTACTAAATCAGCCAGTATTTGACCAGAATTTTCATCTTTAATAATTGTTCCTGGTGGAACCTTCAACATTAAATCTTCAGAGTTTCTTCCATGCTGACGTTTACTCATACCATGTTGTCCATTATCTGCTGAAAAGCGTCTTTTATAGCGGAAATCCATTAACGTTCGGAGTCCCTCATCTACTACAAAAACTACATTCCCTCCATTTCCGCCATTTCCACCCGCAGGACCACCGTTCGGAACATACTTTTCACGTCTAAAGGATATCATTCCGTTCCCGCCGTCTCCACCTTTTACACTTATCTTTGCTTGTTCTATAAACATTTTTTCACCAAACTTTATTTTATTTTTCCTCTAAAGAAATGCACAATTCATCTTCATTCATTTGATATGTAATAGAAAAATGATTATTCATTTCAAGATATTGTTGTATTGCATTGAGATTTTGTATCCGACCTCTATAATCAAAAAAGAAAGAATTTTTTTCAAGTATCTGGATTGTAATGCATATGTGATTCTCCATACACATATCAATTGAGTTGTTTAATATAAAAAATAGTTCTTTTGTCCAATAAAGCAATTTTTCATCTAAATATGAAACATCTTTATTTTCACCAAGAACTTCAAATGATAACTTACATGGATTGCTACACCAATTATAAGTGAGAATAAACTCGGAAAATTGGGGCATCTTTAAATTCATAAGATGTGACTCATGATTCGCTTCTGCTACAAACTCACGAATTAAACCATCTATTCGATGCATATCTCCCATGGATAAATGTATTTTAATCAATTGTAATCGGTTAAGCCAATCATGTCTGGAATGACGAAGTGCATCAAGAACCGTACTGTTTTTAGACATAAAAGAACCACCTTTTTATATAGAAAAACTCTAATCTCAACAAAGATTAGAGTTTCCTTTTATAAGAGTTATATTATGCTTCTTGAGAAACAGGATATACGCTTACTTGTTTACGGTCACGTCCAAGGCGTTCGAAACGTACAACACCGTCTGTTTTAGCGAATAAAGTATCATCTCCACCACGACCAACGTTCACTCCTGGATAAATCTTAGTTCCACGTTGACGGTAAAGAATAGAACCACCTGTTACAAGTTGACCATCTGCACGTTTTGCACCAAGGCGTTTTGATTGAGAATCACGACCATTCTTTGTACTACCTACACCCTTCTTAGATGCGAAAAACTGAAGTTCTAACTTTAACATAGTTACACCTCCTATTTTATTGTATGAATTTTTACGAATTTGCTGTATTCAGATTGGACAGTTTCCAACGAAACGACCATTCCTAATAATAAGACCTGTGCATTACGGTAAGCATCTCCTGATAAACTTGGTAAAGAGTATTGAAGGAATCCATCATTCATAGTTGTATGATGGTCGGCATGAACGCCACAAATCCTTTCAATGGCATTTACCGTTCCTATTACAACCGTGGATACTCCCGCACATACAATATCTTTTCCATGTTCAGCAAATTCAGCATGTCCTTTTACACTAAAAGACACAATATTTGAATCTTTTTTATTTATCACTATTTTTATCATTTTAAAATTTAAGCGTTGATTTTTTCAATTACAAGCTTCGTATAAGATTGACGATGACCTTGCTTTTTACGGTTGTTCTTCTTCGCTTTGTATTTAAAAACGATGATTTTCTTTGAACGACCTTGCTTTTCAACTTTAGCTGTTACTGAAGCGCCTTCAATTACAGGGCTTCCTACTTTAACAGCATCACCGCCAACGAATAAAACTTTATCAAAAGTAACAGTTTCTCCTGCCTCTATGTCCAACTTCTCAACATAGATAGTTTGACCTGCTTCAACTTTTAATTGTTTTCCGCCTGTTTCAATAATAGCGTACATACCTGCACCTCCTCATTTTACTAAGACTCGCCATAACAAGGTAGATAATAATTTATCATTTAGAAACCTTTCATGTGCGGTTGTAGTATATAGCTAATAGGTGCTATAAACTATAACAACGAGTATCTTATCACTTATTCTTTTTCAATGTCAACAGTTAATTAAAAATAAAAAGCCCTTATTTAGAAGGGCTTCAGTTTTTATCTGATTAATAATCAATATCGCATATAAGACAAGTGGTGTACTTCCACAAAACTGCATAGGTAATGCTAATGACTATTTGCAACGATTTTCTATATGTAGTTTATATATGAATGTGTTTATACTTTCTTCAATTCTTTCTTTAAATACATGAGGTACAAATCCGCAATGGGGAACATAAGTAACAAGGACCATTTCAATGCCGTAACTGTATCACCTTGATTTTGGTTCAACTGTCCCAAAATAGCCCATTCATATATCCACCACCCTACAGATAAACAAGTCAATGCACCGATGTAAGATAACAGAAACCCGATAATGTACAAAGGAATTACATACTCGTCATGGATATAACCTTTTAATCCAATCATTATCTTGAATCTAAGAATAATTCCTTTTATTAGTAAGTAGAACATCTTCACTTTGATTCATCCCCCTTTCGTTCGTCCATCCAACTTTATTTAAGTTATGAAGCTAACTTTAGCCCTTTATGCATTTTCAACTTATGTACGATATCTATGAAAGCAAATCGGTGTTCTTCTTCCAGAAAATCTAAATTGTTGTTTTTATAGTGAAAGAGCATGTACTGTGCCAACAACACATAAAAATCATCCTCGTATTTTACAATGAAGGGTTCCAACCTCTCTTCTTTTAAAAACCATGGCATAAGCCTTATATAACACTCTTGAATAAAATGCAGGGCATATTCGGAATGCCTCTTCTCCCTACTTTCAAGAACGGACCATTCCAAAGAAACAAAACCAAAGAATTCTAATAAAACTTTATTTATTTGAGGTTCAAGGAATCTAAACTTCATTGTGTTTGATAAAACAGGTTCTATCAGCTCAACTTCCTCTAATTTTTTCTTTTCAAAAAACTTATCAATCATTACCGCACCTCTTTTTTCATTAACTATAGTCAATGATAACATATTCAAATAAAAAAAGCATGTCTTTATAAACATGCTTTTTATCAAGATATTTAATTTAAAATAGTGAAATCTAAATCAATAAATATTTTCTGCAATTCTGATTTGTATTTTTCATTACCTGATTTTACAAAGACATATTTAAAGACACTCGTAAAAAATTTAATTCCATGACTTTTGAATTGTGGACATTCTAAAATCATGGGTGAATCGTTTAAATATTCTTCTATTATATTTGTATTTTTTGAACCAATTCCGATGTTATACCCATTATGCGTTCTTGTTATTTCTTCTATACCACTCATTGGACGAGTGAAGTGAAATTTAACAAGAACGTCAAATTCCCTTAATAAAAGTTCATCATCCCACTTTAGGTCTTTTTGAATCTCGTCAAATGTATAAACTAAATCATTATTTTTGTCCCCCATACTCGAATTTAGTAAAATTGCATACATTAGCTCTCTTGCCCTTGGATTTATTCGACTTAATATATTTCCAAATTCATTTATGTTTGCATCAACAACTTTGCTATTAATCCTTTTACGATTAAGACCAGTTAACATAAATGTTAACCCAAAGTAGTGTTCCCTTTCATGAAATACTGGTTTATATGAATTGTATTCAAATTTTAATTCTTTTTTCATATATTCATTGATTAACTTTAATTTATCTAAAGATAATTTCTCAATTTCTTTGCCAATGTCTACAATGTCAATAACATTTAACTCAAACGTTTCAAATTTAGGTAATTTATAATATTTCTTTTTTTCTCCAATCATAAATACATTCAATATCTTAAATTTTTTATCCCAATCATATTTTTGAAATTTACTTGTACAATCTAACACTTTATCTTTGGTATTTGTTGATGTAATTTGATAACTCACACCTGCTTTTTCATCCCCTAAATCTATACTTGGAGCATTTGTATCCTCGTAGTTTAAATTTTTTAAATTTAAATCATATATGATGTTAAACAAATCACAGAAAAAGGTTTCTGCTCTTACGTTTTCAACAATAGTATTTGCTTTTGTATCCAATTTCAATTTTATTGCAATCCTTGCTAATTCATCAGTTATTTCATTTATCACGTCTGTTCTAACAAATAGTGCCATATGAGTTCACTCCACTAAATAAATTTTCATTTAATTTATTGTATCCTCCACTAAAACAAAAGGAAACTCATATGAGTTTCCTTAATTTAATACTGTGAAATTTAAATTTAAAATTAATTTTTCAAAGTATTCATCTAATTGTTTTTTATTTTTACTTTTTGTTTTTAAAAAGTCATATAACATATTAAACCATTCGTTTCCATCCTTACTATAGGAAAGACACAACAAATATTTATTGTAACACTCCCAATCATCAATGTCCCTAATTATATCTATTATATCCATTTCGTTTTTTACATCAACCCAACCTTTCCTTCTCAATATGTTTAATTCTTTAATGAATATATCTTCACTCCATTTAAGTCTTTTTAAAATGTCATAAGAATCAAAAGAAATCCCTCCATCTTCAACATCAACAGACTTCATCATGATGGCATAAATAAGCGTTCTTGTTGTTCTATCTAAATCACTTAACTCTTCAGAAAACTGATTAATTATTTTCTTACCTGTTTTTCGGTATTCACTTATAAAATACTTTTTTAAGAATTTTGAATACGTCCCTTTTTTTAATTGACCGTCTATATATTCATCATTATTTTTCAATAACGGTCCCTCAGATATTAAATATTTCAATATTTTTTCTTGTTTTGGATACGGTAATTTACATATTTCTTTTATAATTTTGGGTATGTCAATTATTTTATCTAAATCGAAATCATACTCTGGAAAATCTTTATATGTTTTCTTTGTGCCAATAATAAATATATATAAGCTATCATATACTTCATTCCACTTGAATTTTTTAAATTTTTGTAATGATTCCTTGATTTTTTCTCTATCATTTCTTGAGGTTATTTGATAGCAAACTTTAGCCTTTTCATCTCCTAAATCAATGCCTGGTGTATTTTGAATTTGGTCATTTAAATTCTTTAACTTGTATCCATACATTAAATTAAAAAGTCCAGAAAAAAACATTTCTGCATCTTTATTATCATCCGTATAGTCTAATTTATTTTCAATTTCTATAATTGTTTTAATTACACCTAATTGATAAGCAAAATCCTTTTTTAAATTCTTTTGAAAGGTTTTCAATTTGCACCATTCCTTTTCGAATATAAAGAGCATACAGAATAACCCTGTATACTCTTCATTTTGTTATTAATAATGTGAATTCTCCATTCTATACTTAGCAAATTCGAATGTCTCATAGCTAATTGGATATCCGAGTTCTTTCACCTCTACTATTACTTCTTTTTCTATTATCTCATCCTTATCTAAAACCTGTAAAACAAATACTTTTTCTTCTTCATTACTATTTATATATTTACAAACTTTATTTTCTCCATCTACTTCCCGAATCATAAAAGGTTTTTCTTCTAAAGAAAATTTAGCTTTATTCATTTTAAAGAAATCCCAATCGAATTCTCCATCCTTGATTCGACCAAATTTAGAAAAATCATTATCTCTCATGTAGTACCCTTCCACAGTACCACCTAAAGCACCCATTTCATACCCAAAACATTGACAAAGTGTAGCAAAGTCACAGGTAGGTGATAAGTCGCAAGAACCACAGCAACGATTATCTTGAAAAACTGGACATTGATTTTCTTCTAAAGGGATTCGAAACGCCTCTCTTCTTCTTTCGTTACGTCTTCCCAAGCTTGTACACTCGAATACTTCTCTTTTCCGTAAACCATGCTTTTCATCATGCTTATCCACAATTCTTCTCAACATATTAATTAATACACTCATTTTCATTTCCTCCTAAAATCAATTCAAATAAATACCTGTTTTTTTTATCTTCCAGACATTATATGCAATAAACATTAAATCTAAAAGTTTGTAGGTATGAATAATAGAATGCAAATGGAGAAAAACAACTATATTGATAAAAACAAAGAAAAGAGGAGTGTTTTATATGGAAAAGATTATTTCCACAACAATCTCTTTGCTCTGTAGTTTATATACTTAATATGCACTAACAAGGAATATAGAAGATATACATCACCCTTCAGAAAAAGTTTATATCATTAAAGGTAGTGTATCTATTGTTAGCACATTATTTGCGTGGTTAACATTAAACAAGCAATTCATTCTATTTATAATCGTGTAAAAGAGGTGACACTATGATATTTAATATCTTTATTTTTGTTTTAGTAGTAACCATTATGTTTTATGGAGTTTTTCTTTTCATTATCGCAACTCCATGTTTAGGGTCTTTTAATAGACCTCTTATGATGGAGTCTCTAATCATAATGGTTTTTTCGTTATCATTTGGAATTATCTATATGTTTTTCATGAGTGGATTAATAACATAGACTTAATACAAGAGCAGGTATTCACCTGTTCTTTTTTACTATCTACAATTGTCAGACATTTTTTGAGAAAATTAAGTTTTTCGAATATTTAATTTACTAAAAACTGGTTTATTGATATGATTTAATTACAACATTTGGGAAGAGGGGATTTTATGAACACTAAGTTTTTGACCCAAGAAGCTTTGGCTAAACTCTTAGATGAATGGTATAGAGAGATAAAGAAACAAAATGTCGATATGGCCACGAAATTACGAGAAGAAGTAGTTGGATATGTCAAAAATAATAAGTTGAGTGAAACATCTCAATTCCATTATCACTTAATCTCATTTCGCCATCAGGTTCTAACGGATGGAATTCATATCGGGCAAGACTCATTTGATAAAATCAATGAGTTTCCAGTTCCTTCAGATAACGTATTATCCTACTATTATCACCTATTCAAGGCGATTTACTGCACTTTCTTATTGAACATAAAAGAAGCTCATTATCATTTTGATGAAGCATCTTACCTCTTAGAGAGTATTTCGGATGAATTAGAAAAGGCAGAGTTCTATTATCGAACTGCTGTATTGTATCACCATAATAACCAATCTATGTTGGCAATTAAAAATACATTAAAGGCGAAAGAAATTTATGAACAATATCCAGGGAACGAATTGAATATAGCATCCTGCGAAAATGCATTTGCCTCTACATGTGTTTTGTTGCAACAATATGAACAAGCTGAAGAGAGCTACAATACCGCTATTACTCTATTGCAAAAAGCAAATAAAGATGATTTAGTTCTACGTATTCGAAATAACTTAGGTTGGCTTTATGCGAGTCAAAACCTATCTGAATTGGCAATACGTCACTTATCTGAAGTATCAGAGAACATACCGAATCATTTTAAAGCTATTTTTTTACAAGCCAGAGAGTATTACAAATTAAATGAACTGACAACAGCAGGGTCATTTATTGAAAAAGGTTCTTCTATCTGTCACCAGTTAGGAAATGAAGAATATAAATGGCATTTTGCTATTTTAAAAGCATTAACAAGTGGAGCTTCTATTGAAGAAACCGATGAAGTGGTGTCGTTAGGACTTACTTATTTTGAAAAAGAAAGTCTATGGGAATATGTAAATGAATATAGTGAAATGTTAGCAGTGAAATACTACAGTGTAGAAAATCATCAAAAAGCTTCTCATTATTTCTTTAAAGCACATGAAGCGAAAAAAGAATTGGATAAAAAAGGAGCGTTACAATGATGAAAAAATTCAAAATTGCCCTATTAGGTTTTGTATCTGTAGCAGTATTATCAATTGGATTAAATTCTGGAACCGAAACACAAAAAGCATCCCCTGTTACCGAGAACGCAACTCATGTCATTTACTACTCACACGCTGATGTTTGGTAAGTTATGTTCCTAACATACAAAAAGGAGATAGATTCGTTTCTACCTCCTTTTTCCTATTTAACCTTAAAAATTCTATAGCAATAGATTTCATCAATAAAATCTTCATCATATAAATACTCGGCAGTCAGTGTTTGTGTACCGATGTATTTCCCCCACTTACACCATCTCCAACCACCCCATGGAGACTGGTCCACCTTCCTTACTCTTGTCAAAGCAACTACATATTTCTCTTTTGACGTTTCTAATTCAGGAATATACTCTAAAATTTGTTGAGGATTATCGCAAACACCATTGCAACTAACATAACGTTCTTCTGTGTCTACAATTGGTTCATACTTATCAATAATCTGAACACCACAAATTTCTAATAAGAAATGAAAATTAAATTCAAATCCTGATTTCGCTAAATACATCCCTTTACCCATTCTCATTTTATTCCTACGCTTTTTTAACGCCTTTAAATCTACTAACATTAGGATTCACAACCTTCTTTATTAGTTTCAATGTTTTTATTTTTTTGCTCTTCTAATTCTTGTAGTAATTTTTGAATTCCTTCAATTGATTCGAGCTTTTCACTCTTTAAATCTTTTACAGTTTCATATTCCTTAAATGCCATCGAATGTAATTCTTCCATAGATAACATGGATTTTGAAAGTCCTTTTCGTTTAAGAAATTTCCAAAGAAGTTCTTGTAATAGATAACTCTCCACCGCTTGCATATTTAATGTGCGTAAATTGTAATATTCATCCTCTAATAGTTCACTTTTATTTGGAGCATTTTCGATTTTTAAGAGAGGTCTGTAGATATTCACAGCATGATTTAAATAACTCCTTTCAATATCTGATAAGGAATCATAACGATTCACCATTTCCAACAGAACTTCTTTTCTTTTCATTCCTACTTCATCCCTTCTGCTTGATTCAAGTAATCCAATCCCTTTTTGTATCGCTTCTGTAGACTTTTATGTTTTTCAGTAATAACAGGGATACGAGTCAAATCCATATTGTGCAAGATATCTTCTTTCTTCACTTTACAACCAAGTTCATCTTCAGAAGAGCGTTTAACGAATTCCATATAGGTTTCATCAGGTCTTCGAGTGACAGAATCAATTCCTCTAATGATTCTTTCTGGGAACCCTTCTGAACGGAAAAATTCATCTGTTAGTCCTGCATCCTCTTTTGTATCATGTAAAACCCCTACTATCTTCTCATCAATCATTTCTAACTGATTCATCACATGCAGAGGGTGTAGAATGTATGGGTTTCCACCTTTATCTGTCTGTCCTTCATGAGCCTCAAATGCGATTTGAATGGCTTTTTGTAATAGAGGATATCCTTCAGCTTTTTTTATTTCTTCTTTCACTATTTGCACAATCTCTTTAGTCATACTAAACCGCTCCTTTAGCAAACAATCCATATATTTATAATTCTTTCGAAATTCCATATTTCTCAACAAACTTATAGAAGTTACTATCAGGTTGAATATTTAACGCTAATTTAGCAAATCCATCTGCTAATTCATTAAAATCATCACCAGTATGTGCATCTACTTTACAGAACGTCACCTCAATATCAGGGTTTTCAGCAAAGAATTTCTGCATCCATTGATAATAAGTCTCCGAAAATTGATTATCTCTTTTCCAATATCCAGTAGCGTGGAGAGCAACACCTTCATAATCAAAGAAAATGACCAACTTTTTAGGCTTTTTCTTTTTCGCTACTAAAAGAGCTTTCATCGTACCAAGTAATTCTCCACCTATTTGTTGCATAGTAACTGCATCTTTATTACTTCCCACTCCATTATCAACATGAACGACTGTTTTTCCATCTTCTACACAAATCAATCCATATGAGTAATTCTCGATTTCTTTACTGAAACTTCCGTCAACATAACAATGAAGAGCATCTTTCGGATAAGACTCATCACTTTTTCGAATGTATGGCTCTTCCTGTTGGAGAAACGCTTCAGCTTCTTCTCTTGTAGGGAATCCTTTGTATTCAGAAGCAATACCATGCGATTTCTTATTCACACCTTGAACCAATGATGCAGTTTCATTCCACGAAGTTAAAATTAAATTTGAAACAACCTCATTTTTTTGTTTATCAAATCCCTTTTTGACTGCATAAAATTTATTTTTAGCCATGTCACATCTCTCCCTATAATATATTCAATCGTTCTTCTTATATAAAAGTGTTTGAAACGCTGTAATTTAACTATCCTTTTAGTAAATCATACATATAATATTAACTATAGTCAACATAAAAAGGCGTATAAAAATCATACACCTTTTTTCAATTCAACTTATCTTATTCTGTCATAATGTAGATTTCAAATACAATTAACTGAATCTCAGTCCTAATTTAGATATAATATCAATCTCATCACATCCTGCTAATTCATTATTTCTCCATGAATACGAATGTATGAACCAGGATAACGTTTGTTTTACCATGTTAAGGTAGAATAATAAATCAACATGTAAATCATGATTGGTTTTACCTTCTATAGAATCTTGATAAGACACCCTATCTGAATTTGGCTTAAGGTTAACCTTACCTAACCAAAATGCAATTTGTTTGAATCGGTCTTGTAAATCCTTAGGCTTCTTATAAACCACAGCCATATATAATCTTTTCTTTCCTTCTCTTTCATCTAAACAGTAAATGCTTTCTTCTCCTTCGATTATTTTAGATTTTAATAAAGAAGGACGATTTGCATCGCTTGAGAAAGTATTTGATTTTGTTATCGAAAAACATTCCTGTATAATGCCATTTATTTCCTCCCTATGCTCGCTTGTAAATGGTGCATAAGCAAAGCGTTCATGAGTTATATAGTCTAACGCTAACAGAAGTGTTTCTATAACGATTAATAGTTGTTCTTCCATCGCTCCTTCTTCTTTTAATTTCGGTAGCATCTCTATTAATTCTTGCGTATACATATATATAAGATGTCGTTCATGAAAGCTTTCAGGAGATAATAAGTCTACTTCGTCATGTAAGTAAGGCAACCATTCTTTTTCAATTGCTAATTTTACCTCATCACCATCTTTAGCGTAATGATGCAGAGATAGTAGTTTCGTTCCATTTTTGAATTCTTCAGCTATGATATTCTTAATTTCTGTTGTCATAATTGCACCTATCCTTTTTCATATGTAAATTAACTACACCTTTTGTATAAACCTTCTCTATTTTAGCAAAGTTGTATCTGCTTCATAACTAATTACATTATTCAATTTATATAAAACAATAAAAAGAGTAGCTATCTGTATAAAACAGCTACTCTTCTGATTTTATTTTAGCTCTTTATAATCTACTGGTAGTTCTGATGGAAGGTTTTTATCCTTGAAAAGATTACGATTCACTTTAGAACTATTAGAATTGTAATCTTTCACAATACTTTGATATTGCATAAGATATCCATCTATGTTTTGTTGTAAGAAAGAATGTTTTGAACGAATATCTTTTGTCCATGTGTTTGGCTCACCATATAGAGATTCTATATCTTTTAAACTCTTCTCAGCGTTTTGAATGTTTTGAACCATCGCTTTTGCTCCATTATATCCATCTTTAAACTGTTCATAGTTTGTAAGTGCATTATCAGCATTAAGCGTTTTGTCAATAACTCCCGTTGTCGTGTCTATCGCTTTACTTGCTACATGTGCGGGAAAAAAGATAACTTTCACTGCTACACCTAAAAAGGATAAAGCAAAAAGGGTCAGAATAATTTTAAATGTAGTTTTCATTATTGATTCTCCCCTTGTTCTTTTGGATTTGAAACTTGAACCTTTTCGTTATTTTTCGAAAGTTCCTCCATTTGTTTATTTGCTACTTCCATCTGTTTTTTATATTGAGTTGTGTTTTGTTGTTCAGACTCATCAACTTGTGTAGAAATAGTGCCATACCCTTCTTCAATCTTATAAGGAACAGGACTAACAAAATAATCCCCCCTATGCTGATGAATAAGACCAGCAGGGTCAAACCAAAAAACATACGTTTCACTTGAGCCATATGTGCCCATTTCATCTGGTGCCTCTACAAGTGTACCTGTCCCTGAACTATACGCTTGTGATGTAGTAAGTCTTTTATTTCCACTGGTTACTTTCCCCTTTACAGGAAAACGACCAATTACACGACCTGCACTCATAGGATAAATCCATTGAAGAGTATTTGGGTCATTTGACACCAATATACGTTGACGAATATTTTCACGTTCCAAACTCTTAGTAATATTAGGTGTTTTTGTTTCCCCCATTAAATGTTTCGCATTTGCAACTTTCGCTTGTTGCTGTCTGCTCATTTCGTCATCTTCTACACAACCTGTTAACATAACTGTTGCAATTGCCATTGGTATTACAAATTTAAGCGTCTTTTTCATGTTTCTTTTTTCTCCTCTCATGTCTTTCATTACCAATCCAAAATTTCAAGTTTCACAATTAAATCATATATTTATTCATTGACTATTGTCAATGAAATTATTTTATAAAATAAAAAAGAACGTACGGATTAACCATACGTTCTTTTACAGACCTTATTTTTTCACAACTAAGAATTTGTAATCATCAAAATATGTAGAGTCATCTACCACAATTAGATTAAAGAATTTTAAAATTTTATCTAATGAAGTATGACATTCTTCCCACATATTCGTATTGCTAATAATAGCTTGTTCTGTTTGCCCAACTACGATTGCATAAATCTCATTTAGACCTTGCTTTAAAATGGAAATATCACCTTCAATATCTCTTCCATCGTCTTCTAATTCACGAATTCGTTCAATTTCATCTTGTACGATTTCATAATTAAAGATATTTGCAGGGTTATAGTCATAACTTGCGATAGGTTCATCTTCATTCCCTTGGTAGTTATGAATTCTAAAATTATCATTATCCGAATCTAATTCAACTACAGTAACAAGCTCTCCATTAATCATGATTTTAATAGATGGATAGGCATCATCATTTACTGCAAGTGCTGAGATTTCACCTTTTGCTGTATTGATTGCCATTGTGTTTTTAACTGTTGTCATTTTACTTTCCTCCAATATTAATTCATTTAATTTAAAATACCTGTTTTATAGTTTCGTTTATTACATACATCTACATGTTTGTTTATTTGGATTATTAACAAAAGAAAAAACTTACTATTATTAATTAAGTCTTCCTCTTGTTTCTATACAACTTCTAATCAAACTTGAAAACTCTTCTAATGAATAGTTAAATCCATTCATTTCAGAAATTATTATATTAAACTCCTCATCCTTAATACACTCTTCCTCTAAATCTAATAGTACCTCGTTCAGTTGATTTAATAATAAAATTTGTTTAGCTGTCATCGTAGACCCTCCATTAATTTAATTGATTTCAATACCTGTTTTATAAATTCAATTATTATATGTATATACAGAGTAATTTATCTATGCAAAAGAAAAGGACTATAGATATTTCTATAGCCCTTACCTACTTATAAAGATTTAATAAAATCTAAATTGTTTTTTATGAATGAGATTGTTTTTATTTTTACTTTCCAATCTTTTTCATCTTTTAACCTTTCAAGCAGTTCTCTATCTATAGATGATAGACTTGATGCCTCCAAATTAAATTCATAGAAATCTAATTCATTCGGTTCGTTATTGTCTTTTATGTACCAACCACCAAATTGTTTTACAATAGATTCTATTACTTCAAATGAGCATCCACCTTTACTCATGTCAATTAAGACTAACTCTCCATTATGGCCTGTTTCCTCTACATAGTCCCGATTATTAGTGAAGAATGAAAGAACTCTTTTCTCAATCGTTACTTTCTCTGTAAAGTATATTTCAAGATATCTGTCCGTAATATGTTCTACCCTTGCATCATTACAAATATTTTCTTTTATGTAGTGAAAAACATCCCACACCGAAATATTTTCGTTTAATAAACCTGTTGTACATGCACCCATTGTTATGAGCCTCCTATAATAAATTTTTTAAAAAATACCTTGTTTCTATAATTCATGTATTATACTGACTCTACTTATCTCTTATTCCACATGTCTCTATGCAAATACAAAAAAGAAGCAAAGGATTATTCCTTCACTTCTTGCTCTTTCTCTTTTCCATCCTTAATCTTCTAACTCCACTAACTCACATGTGAAGTCTTCATTAACTTCAAATCCGTAAGTTCCTAATAAATCCCCAAGTTTACTTAAGAATTCATCCTTTTCCTCTTCTGAAATAGACTTATTACCTTTATTCAGCAAGCAATTTAATTGAATGCCCATTGGTTTTCCTTCTATAATCTCATCTAATTCGTAATCACTTAGTTCTTGTTCTGTTAATGGTCTATTATATGCTATGGACCCGAATCTTCCATATTCATCATTTCTATCAATAAAACCTTTCGGCTGACAACCAAGGCTAAATCCTCTTAATCTATACGCATACCAATATAATTTACTCATTACTTACACCCTCCTAATGAATTATGTATTTTTATATATTAAAGTCTACATTTACAATACCTTCTATTTAATACTTAACCATTTCCTTTAATTTATGTTGATTTACTGCAAAACATCCTCCAAACTCTTTTACAATACCATGAATGATATCAGGAGCTCCATATCCTCTCATACTAAGGAACACATGTGGACTATTCATTTCAGTGTACTCATAATCTTCCTTATACACTTCATTAAAATATATTTCTCCCGTATATGTTCTGTCCTCTACTTGATATTTAACATCCATTAAGCCACTTGTATTCAAAAAAGAAAAACGTCTGATTCTTATAACTTCAGCATATTTCTCTTTAATCACCTTTAAAATATCATCAAATACTACAGATTTTTTTACATATCCATTTGAGTTTACATTCATTTACACTCTCTCCCTTTTGATTAGATTCATTGAAACACCTGTTTTTTATATTCATTGCTATTATAGAAATATATTTAATTTCCTATTCAAAAAAGAAGCATTTAAATTATGCTTCTTCATACATTTACTTATTCTCTTTAAAAATCTTGTGTATCATTTCTTGATGATACGCTCGAAACTCTTGTAGTCTTTGATTATATTCCTCTACTAATTTTTTCTTTTCTTCTGTTACCGCAGTATGGGTTGTAATTCGTTTTTTTAACCGTAATGGAGAACGACCTCCATTTGCTTCAATTAGAATTTCTTCCTTTTCAATGAATTCTTTTTCTGATATTCCAGAATTCGAAGACAGTAAGTGGGAGCCTAATAAGAAGAATCTTTTTGGCGTATCTACTTTCTTTTTAGAAATCCCTAAGTATTCTTTTAAGGCCCTTAAATGTCTTCCTCTTGCTCTAATAATTTTGTTATAATCCAAGTCCTCTTTTCTCTTATCTATTAAAATCTTATTCACACATTCCTTGTCTAAGTATATATTTTTTAACTCCAATTCAGAGTTCCATACTGTTTCCCATTTTTGATAATTATGATAACAAGCTCTATTTACATAACCGCCATCTGTTACATCTGATACTATATACATCCCATTCTCTTCATTAATTTTCAAATTTGACATTTTAAAGCACTCCTCCATGTATTTTTATAAAAAAAGAGACGAATTTTCGTCTCTTTTAACCTAATGAAAGGATTTCCTTTGTAACTCCCGCAAATTCTTCTAAATAAATAAAGAAGTCATGCATACAAGAATGTTTATCATTGTAAACATATCCGTATAGTTTCTCAGCTTGAGCTTCATTTAGACCGTAATCTTCTTTCAAGATTTGAACGCAGTCATTTTGTAACTTAGCATTTAATCTGCTCTTTTCAGAATTCCATTCCATTTTTCGTTGTTTTACTTGTTCATTTTGTCTTTCTACTTCTTCTCGATTCCATTTTACAGATTTTTCTTCATCAAACACATGGTTTTCTGAAAACTTTATGTGAGATGGATATTCTTGTTGAGGTTCATAGAAATCATTAGCAAACGCATTTGAAATTTCATCAATACAACTATAAGAAATTTCTTTTTCGCTTAGTTTGGTCCAAATAATTTCATGTCCCTTATGACAGAATTCACAATTTCTTAACGTTTCTAATACACTATCAACTCCACCTTCTTTTGAATTGATTGTACAATCTACTATGCAAATTCCTATTTTTTCTTTTTTCTCATAAGTGAAATTTGCTAAACGACCTTGAATAAAACCATTTGCATTACAAAACTCGCAATACATCATAGAGTTCACTAAATCATAAGCATCATTCTCTTTTTTTAATCCTTTTACTTTCAATTCTACTACAACTTCATGGTTAGCCATTTTTAATTCTCTCCCTGTCAAATAAATTAGTTAAATACCTGTTTTTTATATTCGAATTATTATACATTCAAAAATAAAATTTATTCCCTATTGATTTAATTCTAACTCTTTTCTTTTGAAGTATAAGTCGATGCAACTTTTAATTGCTCCAGTATTTACATAAAATCCGTGATTTAATGAAACATCAACTGGTGCATCTGTGACTGTTAAAAATCCTTTCCGATTCATTTCATTTGAAGTGATTTTATGAACGTTACACTCAATCCCTCTATATACTAATCTCTCAACAAACTCTTTGCTTCTCATTTTAATTCCACCTTTTTAATCAATTTATAAAAATACCTGTTTTTTCATGTTCTCTTTATTTTAGATTTTGATAATGGGGTTATTCATTCTTCTAAAATTTCATAAAAATAAATGATGAACCAAAATAAAAAAGAGCATTATGCTCTTATTTTTGAAGGGATTGATAAAATCTATTAGCTAAATCATATATATCCGATTTTTTACTAATCGTTCGAATCCACTTTTTTGGAATATTGTTTTCTCCGTAGAATATCCCTGCTAAACCACCAGTTAAAGCTCCGATTGTATCCGTATCCTCTCCTAAATTCACAGCTTTTAATACCGCCTCAGAAAAGGTTTCTGTTGTTAATAAAGACCATAAACAAGCTTCTAAAGAGTCTACAACATATCCTGTACTTTTTATCTCATGCTCCTGATACGTATAGATATCCCGTTTTATAATTCGTTCAAAGTGCTTTAATTCTTCTTCATACCCTTTGTTATTGTAATAAGAAATAATAACTTCTTTCATTCCTGCATATGCCTTTTCTCGTGAATGATATTTTATCAATTGAATAGCAAACTCTACATAAATACTACAAGCAATCTTTGAACGGATATGAGCATGGGTGATTCCTGATACTTCTTCTATAATCGGGAATTTTTCTTCATCTTTTTTATCTTTTAAATAGAAAGCTAACGGTAATACTCTCATCAACGAACTATTTCCATTATCTTTTTCATCCTTCTCTCCTGCTTCTTCCAAAACTATCCCTGACTTTATTTTTGAAAGAGCTTTGAATGTTGTTCTCCCGATATCAAAGGGCAATTTATCATTCACATTCCAATATCCAAAGTAATACCAATCACACATCTTTTGTTTTATATCGTTCAAATTATAGCCATGAATTAAACTTTCTGTTAGGCAAAAAGTGAGGGAACTATCATCTGACCATGTACCTGGTGGTTGATTATGTGTCCCATAACCTGTCATTGTCATTATCTTATTCATTTTATCTCTTGGCTGAAACTCAACAGGAACACCCAAAGCATCACCTATACAAAATCCTAATAACCCCGATAGAACTACATTTGATTTTAGTTTATTACGATTCACATTAAACATTTTTTGTACAATGGATTGTTTAACTGTATATAATCTATTATTCATATCTTCACCTCCTTATCATTCTTCATTACCATTCTTTATGTTTATATTAATATTTTCTTTTCTTTTTTATGCTCTGAATCCGATTGAATACCATCCATACAAACTCCGTATAATATTTTGATATTAAAAAACTGGTTCTTATATTAAGAGATATAAAGAGGAGAGATTTATTATGGTGGCAAAAATGTATGAAGTTGACGAAGTAGCAAAAATGTGTGAAATAGCTGTAATAGCTACTACATTTGAGAAGTCTGGAAAAATTGATTTTGAAGTTGATGACCTTCATGACTTCTACGAAACAATTGTTGAACCTATTTACACTGAATGGGCAAATCAGACAGTTTCATTCAAAAATGAAGAAGAAGCGGTTTATATTACAGCCTATGCAAACAGAGTCTTGCTTGAACGTTACGGCACAAAGAATTAGGTAGGTTTGAGAATAGTATAAGAGGAATGGATGCGTCTATATCTTATCTTTTTACACTTCTAAAATAAAAGGATGTGATATAATTTAGAAAACAATTCCTTGAGAAGGTGAAAATATGAAAAAGACTGCTGAAGAAATTATGAATTCTATTGATGAAATGGATAATAGTGAACGGATAAAACTATTAGGTAGTCTATTTGATAAGTATTTTGACAATAGACCACCCAAAGAAGAATTAGAAAAAGAAAAAGAAAAAATGCTTTGGGGAGAGAATGATGAAGAATAAACGTGGCGAGATTTGGTATTTAGAAATAAACGGGAAAAGAAGACCTGTTGTCATCATCAGTAATGATAATATGGTTGTTGAATTAGACCGTTTAGTTGCTACTGTTACCAGTCAAAAAGCAAGAAATGAATTTGATGTAGTTCTTGAAGATTGGGAAAAAGCAGGTTTAACTAAGCCATCTGTAGTCAGATGTTCAAAAATAAACACTGTCCATTACAAAGAACTATTGTACAAAATCGGTAAACTACAAGAGCAGGATTTAGAAAGAGTAATAAAGACAATAAGAAGTTATTTTTAGGCTTGGATATTATTTATCCAGGTCTTTTTTATTTCATTATAAAAATATTTATTCTCTCATATGATAAGTAGATATTTATAAAACAGGTATTGAAAATCAATGAATTATGAGGAGATGTAGGACATGATTACTTACACACAGGATTATAAGGTTATGAAAGAAAAAGTATCTGGAGATATTTTAAAGCACTTAAAGCATATGGAACATAGAATATTGTATCTAAACAACGATGTACCAATCGCTTATGGAGAAACTACATTTGAAGAAGATGGCTCTGTATACATAGAATATATTCAATGTATAGAAAAGAGAAAAGGCCATGGCAGAGACATTATCAATCATTTTAAAAATCAGGAAACCATTACTGAAATTTGGGGCGAAGCTATCCCTGATGCTGTACCTTTTTGGCATCGAATGGGAGTGAAATTTGAACAATCAGCATTTGACCATTTTATAGAGGAAGATGAATTAGAAGAAGGTTTTCTTGTTCCTTTTTCATTAAAGTGTAGTTAAAAAAGTATTTATAGTTGATACTACAAAAAAAGAATCGAGTAGCGGTTCTTTTTTTGTGGAGTAGACAATCAAATAAATGTTTGAAATTACATCGCTTATGTTATAATGTATTTGAGGATTCAATTTGTGAACCTCATAATTTCGAACAAACAACGTATAATAATAAAGCGAGAGTGCTCCAACACTCCCGCTCTTGTAACCAAATTACTTGCAAAGTGGCTTGGTTCATAATTTAATTATTTGTTTCTTTTTTCGAACCATCCTGACTCTTCGACTTGTGCAGGGTGGTTTCTTCTTTATCTGAAGGCTTTTTCAGAATATGTTCAGTAATTGCTCTTGAAACACCACTGGACATACCCTTAATAATCGCTAAGAAGATTTCATCCATATTCATTCACCTCCTTCCTACTTGAAGTAGAAAAGAGTGAACCAATACCACCCTACAATTCGATTCAGTTACCCTTTAATTATACCATATTTTTCATGAAAAACCCTTATTTTACGGGCTTTTTTACATATAAATTTAATCTATTAACCGTTCCTTTTATAAGTTTTTTATTATGATTTTATATATAAAGAACTCCAGTTAATCTCTTGTTAGAACCTCTCCTACACGCAGAATCCCTAAACTTCCTACAACATCATTTAATTCTTCAATTGATTCGAAGATAATGTTGTTTTCTTTATATACTTCGTACCCCATTACTTCATTTACCGCTTTAATAGATGCATGTAATTTTGAATTAGCTTCTACATTTATAATTTCCCAATCATCATATCTCAGATAAACAATCACAACATATTTATTCATACCTACTCATCCTTTATTTAAATCATTTGATTTTTCTTTCACTTGAAATAGTGCCTTTGCTTCTTCAATTGATTTCCCACACATAGGCTGTTTTGTCTCACTATCTAATAACGGATTCGAAGTCATAGCCGTTCCACCATAAAGACTGTTATCTACTGCTACATGCTGTTCTACTACACATTTATTTGTATGATTGTAATAAACTCTATAAGTATACATTGTATTATCGTCTTGTCTATCAACTTGGTTATAAACTAATTCTTCTATAGGTTTCAGACCTTGATTACTTACTGTTTTTGTTTCATTCTCTTTCTTGCTAATAGATTCATTTCCTTTAGTATTGTTTCCCTTTGTATCTTCTGAACTACATCCAAATAAAAGGAACGAACAACCTAATAGTAATGCTAATGATTTGGCACTGAGTTTCATACAATTTCTCCTTTCTAACGCCAATGTGTAAAAACAATTAAGGTAGGCTCTATATCCATATCAAAATGCTCTTTCACATGCTCTTTAATTTCTTTTTTATCCTCCACGTATAACGATTCATCATATTCAAACAAAGATAATCCTTCAAATCCTTCGGGGTCATATGCTAATACTTTACCAATGACAAAGTATTTACCTGTATTTCCATCACTTATATATCGTATTTTAGATGGATGATTCCCCTCTCTATATACCTCATACTTTTCCCAATCCTCTTCATTCTCTTTGTCGTATCCAATGTTAGCTCCAATCATGATGTAATGTGATTGTACACTCATTTTTAAACTACTCCTTTTCTCTTCAATTGACTTTCTAATTTCTCTATTTTTCCTGCTAATAAACACTCCCGAATTACAAAACATACAGCTATTCCAAACAGTAAACCATTCACAACTACATAAAAAAAGAATCCTTTGATAGTTGAAATGTCTACCCAATTCGGGAAGTTTCTCCCCAAAACAATCTTAAAGAAAGAGAAATAAACTGCCCATCCTAAAAATGAAAGAAATTCATATATTTCATTTATGTCTCTCTCTGCTTCTATGTATTTTATATCTGCTTCAATCAAGTTTTTCTCCATTATTACTTTCTCCTTTCCCCTTCTTCTTCCAATCGTTTTCTCAGCTGATTGCCTAACCTTCTACATGAGAAGGTATTTTCATTGATACTACTTTCATATCCTTTAAATCTATCTATTTGTTTAACGAATTCTCTATTCGCCAAAACTTTGTATTCACTAATCATTCCCTTATAGCAAATTTCATATAGTTGTAATTGTTGATTTATCCATCTTTCAGCTTTCCTTCTGTTTGAAACGAATTGCAAACAAAAATGGTCATCAACCCCTAAAAAATATACATACATTTCTCATTCATCCTTCATTCATTAAAAGTTATGAAGATAACCTTAGTTTTTAACTCCATTTACAATCATGATGTTGTAAAATCCTAAAGAATTCTTTCTCAGTTAATTTTGCATAAATTGTAATATCATTATCCTTTGGTTCTTCTTTCCATAATTTTTTGTCTTCTGTTCGCATTTCAAAATCTTTTAGACTGGACATACGGATTAGTAAGAGAGTTAATAATTCATACTCATGATGTGTTTTCACATGAATCTTTGCTTGTTTTAAAGCTTTTTCATCAAAATTCTCTTCTTTCAAATAAATACTATCAATAATGAGAGAATTCAATTCCGTAGTGTGTAATATTCGTTCCATTCCTAACGAATCATATGCAGGGAAACAGCATCTCTGGTTCCAATCTAACCAATGAATCCAAAAACTTGAGTCTTTGTAGATTACAAGACCTCTCGCAAATGGAAACTGTAAAATATCACCTTCTGTTATTAACGTTCCTCTTTCATCCTTCCGTTCAGAAACATGGAGTAATTTTGCATAAGGAACCTCTACTAATTCAAAGACATTCATAGCTTTATATACTTTTCCATCTAAGCCTATTTGATAAGGTATATCTTTTCTCAAAAAATCCTGGTAGTCGTATAATCTATTACTATTTTCATCAAAAATCTTAAACATTTCATCAGTCTCCCCTTCATAAGGTATCTATTTTTATTATAACAACAATAAATTATATTGACTATAGTAAATAAAAAGACATTCATTTCATCATAATCGAAACGAATGTCTTTTTCATTTTATTGTGGTAATAGAACTAAGTGAATTCTTTAAGTTCATTTTTAATATTTGTCATTTATAAGCTCTCCCTTTTTATCACGAATTAATTTCATTTGAAATACCTGATTTACATATTAGTAACTTATAATATGTAAAAGTATGCTAATCTATGACTAAAAAAAGAGACTTCTCATATATGAGAAGTCCTTTCTATATTTATTACAAATACATCATTATCACTAATTATTTCGGGTCAAAAATAACACAAGAAGAATAGTTACCTAAAAGTCTGGCTACATATTCATTACCCTCAATTACAACTGTTTCTCCATTTTTAATTGGAGCGTATTCTCTCATTCTTTTACTATGTAACTTATCATCTTCACTATAATTTGCTTTCATAACAGTAGCATGTTGCATCCCCCATAATACACCATCATCTTCTGTTTTGTATCCTCTACGAAGACTTACGTCCGAAGTAACGCCTTCAACCTTGAATTTATTTTCATTTTTTATAAATGAAGTTTCTGAAACAACTAATGTTCTCATATAAAAATCTCCTTTTTAATTAATTTATTTATATCCATTTATGCAATCTTACTTCTTTTTTCGATTACACTCAATAATCCTTTAATATCTTTATCATAACCTTCCCCTAAACAATTTTCTAATTCTTTCTTGAAATACTTTGAAAAGAAGGGATGAGTTAAAATATTCTCTTCTGTTACTTTACCTGAGTAACCAAAAATCTCTAAATTCCTTACGCCATTTTTAATCATTTTTCGTTGTACATCTGTAAACATTTTAAATTCTCCTTTTTAATCAATAATCTTTTATACCTTATTTATATCGAAATCTATTTATTATATAAAAAAAGACGCTACTTTATAGCATCCTATTATTTTGTATTTTGTTTTGTTATGTACATATTTTTTTAAATATTGCATATAAAATATAACATAAAATTATATTATTTTAAAAAGATAATACTTAATTTTATCTGCAACCTCTATATCTGCCATCTTTTTTTAAATTCTCAATCATTTCTTCTTTTGTAGTGGCTTTTTTCTTTTGTATACCTACTTTAGTACAATTCTCAATGAAATCCATATAAAGTTCTATTCCTTTAGCACTTAGATGGTTTATTAAAGTATTATGTAAAAATTCTATTTCACTCTGGTCATACTCGGAAAATCCGCCTTCTTCCGCTAAATCTGATTCCACTTCTACTTCATAAAGCATTCTTTCCAAAACATCTTTTTTATCAGACTTTTTCATTATTCTTTCCACCCTCTTTTTTCTAATTAACTATCCCATCTTCCAAATGACTTAAAAATTCTTTCTTTAAAGAATCTGTTCGTTCACGCTCTTTATTAAAATCCACTTTATTACTAAAGTCTAACATTACTTGGATTTTATCAGAACTCCCTCTATCAACTACTTCTTCAAACATTTTGTACAGTTTTCGTTGAACAGATTTACTTATTTTCATCATTGCTATCGCTCCTGTTTATATTCAATACCAACTCACCATCTGTTTCAGCTACCCATCCTATTTTTTTACTAATTGCAAGAATACACATCTTAATACCTTCTGTAATTTCCACTGATTTATTTTCTCGTTCCCATTCTTTATAGAATAAGCAAAACAAATCTCTTGTAGCTTGTTTTTTTAAATCCTCTTTTTTATATTTATAATGTATATGTAATTGAAATAGGAGATTGTCTCTTAATTCAGATTCCCAATCTATCTTAGCATCATTCATTATTCCATCCCCCTTAAATATTATTTTTATTGACTATATATAATGAATTATATAGAATTTCAATTAGAAAGTCTACAGAATGATTTAAAAGAAGGTGACGTAAATGGAGAGCATAGAAGAAATGGAAAAACGGATTACAAACATGTTTAACAACATGACAGATGAAGAGTTTGATAAAGAGTTAACTGAAGCAGGATTCGAGGTTATCAAAGGTGGAAACGGAGAGATTATTTTTACAGATGAAGTAGAAAGAATGAAAACCACATAAGAATACATACAAAAAGCCATCATTAAGACGGCTTTCTCTTTGCTTTATGTTTTAAATTTCTGTCTCTTCTGCCATTTTTACAATGGTAGATTTTCCTGTGCTAAATGTAGTAAGGAATGGAATATCTCTTTCTTTACACAGTGCCTTGATTTGCTTCATCGCAACATGTTTAGATACTTTGAGTAAAAATATAACCATATCAGATTTCTTTACAAGTGGCTCCAGTATCGTAACGTGACTTCTTGCATCTGCCCATAGAAAAGAACCTCCTCTTTGCTCAATACTGGCTTTATAGATGGCCTTTTTAGGCTCATTCCCTATAATGAGAATACTTTTTCCTTTTAAAGCATCTTCATCTATTACAATTTCATCTTCTTCCACATGTTTTTCTTCTTTTTTACTTGCTGTACGCTTACTTTGAAAAACCAATGTTGCTTCTGGTTCACTATCTCTTACATCATAAATCCAAATAACCTTTACTCTATCTGGTTTATCAGCAGGATAAGCAATGTCTACAATCATTTCTTCTTTTAGTTTCAAATCAATAACTTCATCCACATTTAATAGGAATGAATAGGGTACCTCTCCAAACTTTATATCTCGTCCATCTTCTAAACTTTTCCGTACAACTAACATATTGCCATCTTTTTCTATTGGGCATAAATTAACTTGAACTCGGTTATCATCAACAGGTTTTTCTGTTCGTTTTGCTAAAGAATATTTGTATTTTTTCATGTCTCCATTTGCATAACCATCTTCTATTGCATAGACATAATCATGATGTTTCAATCCTAACTCTCTAATCACTTTCTCAGGTACAAAACCATCAATTTCAGGTACGAACCCACCTCTAATTTTCCGTTCAAATAAATACATCTTGTTTTTGGCAATATCTAAGGAGTTATGTATTTTATCATCTTCTATTTCTTTTTCTTCAATCTTTATACTATCAGATTCTTTCTCCTTAAAATCTGTGGTTTCTGCTTCTACATTATTATCTTCTGTATTCTCTATATAAACATCTTCTTTTAATTGGCTTGTATTATCAGCGAGAACATTCTGTAAACTCTTTTTCTTCTTCTCTAAACCCTTAATACTCTCCAATACATCAAAATATTTCTTTATTACCTTTTTGTACTCATCTAAATGCTCCAAATTTAAACATTCAATTGTTTGCACTAACTCTTTTTTTATTTGTTCAACTAATATATTATCCACAGAAAATAACCCCTTTCCATTCATATATTCATATTATATAAAGAAGTGAATAATTGCAAAAAGAAATCAAATAGAAATTAAATTTAAGATAAACAAAAAAGACTACGAGTTTCGTAGCCTTTCTATCTTGATGGGCGATATTACATATCAAATTTATCGTTAAAATCTTCCTCTGACACTCCATATCTACGCTTATATTCCTCTGCTGATAAAACATGTAAATCCTTTTCATCGTCCACAGTTTTAATTTCAACAATATATGTTTTGTTATCCATCACAACTGCAACATCTGTACATTCCTCTTCTAAGCTCTCAAGAACCTTGTTTAATTCTTCTATTGATAGATTTTCAATCAATGAGTCATAACAGCTTAATTGAAAATATCCATCCATCGTTTCTATTTTCTTTTCGATTAATTCTCTGTTTTGATTATCTTTTAACTCACTAACTACCCAATCCATCATACGTTTTGGTTGACTCGCTTTATACAATAACTTTTCTGGCTCAACCACTACACCATATTGATTTTCTTTTGCATCTTTAAATACTTCATAAATTGCTATGCGACGAGTCTCATCTTTTAATTCTGATAACTCATCATGCCCCCAAACATCAACAAGTATACTTCGACCTGTTAATGGATTGGAAACAGCAACGACTTCACCAATACCTTGATAATCTAATCCATGCTCTTCTTTCTTTTTGTGTAATAAATCCAGTAATCTATCCATATTTTCATCCATTGTAAATTGCTTTTTCATTATTAATCAATCTCCTTTTTAATTCATTCTGTATTGAATACCTATTTATATAATCACTTATTATAAACGATTTTAAATATCATTATTCTATGTATATAAAAAAAGAAAGAATCCTTATCTACCTGTTATTTATACTATAGAATTTTTGTATTACTTTACACCAAATTTCTTTTCAAAATCTTTATCTTGAAATTGTTTCACAATCCAATTTACCATATGTTTGGGTTGATTAACTTTATATAACAATTTTTCTGACCTAACAACAAGGTCAAGTTGATTCCTCACTTCATTACTAAAAACTTCATAGAATCCATTTCTACGAGTAATGATTAAGCCATTTCGATTTTCTGTGGCACTTTCAATGTCTAATAACTCTTCACTTCCCCAGACATAAACACGTATATTTTGTCCAGTCAATTCATTCGTAACAACAACTATGTTTTCTATTCTTTCAAAATTTAGCTTGTGTTCTTCTTTCACTTTACCCAATCTATTTAACAACCTATCAATATTCTCATCTATTAGAAATTCTGTTTTCATTATTCATTAATCTCCTTTTATTTCATACTGCATAACAAACCTAAAAAAATACTTTTGCAAATCATTCTTTTATCCATATAAAAAAGGCAGAGAGATACCCCTACCTTACTTTACAATATTCCTTTCTTTATGTACATGATATCAACGCACTTCAATTTGAATGTCTTTAAATTTATCATCTGATTTTCCAATACGAAGAGCTTGGTTAAGTGGTTTACACTTCTCCAATAATGCTTTCCCTCTTTCGTCTTTCGCATACCATTCATCATTTTCATTTTTCATGTATTCTCGAATTGTATCTGCTTGACATACCATTGATTTTTTACTTTTAAACATATCATGGTACTCATCAAATTTAGCTAATACATCTATTAAATACTCATTACTTTTTAAATACTTGTACCAAAGTAATTCATAAAACATTGATAGATATTCAATTGATAGAATCGTATTTCCTATTTTACACGCAACAGGTTTTTTCCCTTTTGCATTCTCCCACTTTTTACAAGTGTAATAAGAACCACTTTCGTCTTTAAACACTTTAGACTTCTGGTAATGGTTTTCTATGGTGTCAAATACGTCATGTACTGAAACTTTTGCGGATAATGCAGAAAAACGCTTATCACCTTTTGTAGAGCATTCTAATACGTTTAACTTACGTATCTGAAGGATATTTGGCGAAACATCTGCTCCTCTTAATATACCTACATTCTCAATTTCACGTAAAATCTTCTTTTCCACTTTTTCTCTCCCAATAACAAACATCAATAGTTCTTTTGCCTTTTCAATATCCATCTTGGCTTTACCTTCCATCACGTCTTCTTCTGTAAAAATGGCAGGAAATATATCTTTAAACTTTCCTAATTCATTAATTACGCCTGATTCCTCTACTAATTCAACTCCATAAAATACAGTCATCTGAAACCGCTCCTCTTCATCCAATATGAAATATACCTAATTTATAAAATATCTACTGTATTCTATTGAGTTTTCTCAGAAATTATAATTGCTGAGAAATTGAAGTATAATAAAATAACTTATAAAAACCAGGTAATGCAAACGTGCATTGAAATAAAATTTAAGGTGGAATTACTTATGTTAGAAGACACATTAATTGTGGACCATACAAAAAGGAAACGAATTTTACCAAATAAATCACTATTACGTTGTCCAAAATGCAATAAGATTGGAGAACGTCAGGTATCTGATAGCAAAAAATACGTGCAATACATACATAAAAAATATAATTTGAATAGAATTCAGTCTTGTATGATGAAAGCACATCAGGAACATTCATTAAAAAGAAGTAAAAAATAATTATAAAAAGAGATTATAATATTCTAAATTGAGGAGAGTTAATAATGGAAACAATAATAATTGGTGACTACTATACTTATGATGATGGACTAACGAAAAACAAAAAAATTATGTTTGTGATTCGCAAAGGGAAATACGAAGATGAGGACGCAGAGTTTTATGAAACCATCTCATTATTCGGTTCTTTCGGAGTACATCAGCTTGAATTTGATGTAGAGTTTTTCCAAGATGAAAATATCAGACTTGCTACAAAAGAGGAAGTTAATGAATTAAGAAGTCATTGTTCATTCACCCCTTTAACAGTAAAAAATAAAATGGATTATCTTATTCCAAAACACTGGGGCATAAACAACCGACCAAACATTGTGTTTAACCCCGATGAACCTTTAGGAATAATGTATTTGGGCGCATATGACACAGGAACACAATCTCTTATTTTTAGGTCTGAATTTTTGATTTCAGTTGAAGAAAATGAATTTGAGAAGATTCTTCTCCATGAATTATGTCACTGGTACTTACATATAACTGGTGAGGAATATCGAGATAGAGATATTCGTTTTGCGGAAGAATTAATAAAAGTTGGAGCAGGTGAAACTGCAAATCTTCAAAATGATGAAGCCAGAAAAGCATTCGAGATAGCATCTAATAATCTGAGGTAGCACAAAAAAAACCTTGTACTAATGATTATGGATTTATCCGAATCCTACAAAAATACACCTTAAAAGTTAGGCATCCATATTAGGATGTCTTTTTTTCATGTATAATACTATTAATAGCATTTATTTTAATTTGAAGGGAGTTTTCCATCTCATGAGTGAGACAATCCGATTAATATAGATTGATGGTAAAACAGCATACATAAAAGAAGTTCCGAATACATTAGAATCCTTAAAAGATTTAATTGGTGGCGGGTATTTAGAATCATTTCCTTTCGGATTTGAATTTATAGGATTATGTGATGAAGATGGCCTCATGAAAGAATTACCTAAGAATCCTTTAGGGATTGCAGGGTTAATGATTGTTTCAAAATATGATTCTACTCGACATGGCGAGTTAGGTAGTTTAACAGATGAAGATATTGAACAAATACAATCATTAATCGTCCAAAAAGGTATTCACTTCCTTAAATAGAACGAAAAAGGTAGATGAATATATTTCATTCATCTACCTTCTCTTGAGTACCCTTACACAGAAGGGTCTTACGGGTCACCACCCGCATTATCGACTTTATCTGCTCGCTACACATCTTATTCGGTTCGCCATTCATTACAGTATTAATGTCATAGGTAGTCGAGCTGTACTTCTCATAACATTAATCACAGAAACCTGTGTATATGCTTTTCAAAAGAAAAACTATTTTGTAGGTATTTTACACCATATCTCATTATAGAGAAGTCACTATTCATTTATTCCAAAACAAAAGAACCACATCAAAAATGAATTTGAATGTAGTTCTTCATGCTGATATTTGCATATTTTGTTCCCTCATAAAATAATGATTATATATGTATTTCACAATTGCATTTACATCACCTTCAGATACATGTGTTTGTTCATTCCACATCTTAACACGATATAAATCTTTCAAAAGCCTCAATTGCATCTCTTGATTCCATTCAGAAGCAATATAAACAATGGTATTTTTAAATACAAATCCTGATTCATTTACTTCAAACATATATTGAATATGCCTCTCTCGTGAATTCGAAATAGACACAATCTCTTTCACCTGCGAATTTGTGTATCTATACGGAAGAAAAATTAAATGGAAAGAAGATACATTCAATAACTCTTTTGCTCTCTCTAAAAACACATATAATGAATTCTTTGGTATATTG
>NZ_JAKUFQ010000026.1:0-60386 GCF_022663475.1 Bacillus cereus group sp. BfR-BA-01382 | reverse complement strand
CCTTTTCTTTTCTTCTTCTTTTCTTCGCTTTTCTTCTTCAATTGTTTGCAATTGTTTTTTATAGTCCGCCTCAGATATTAACGACAATTGGAACGCTTTTTGGGCTGGGTTTGCATTTGCTTTTTTCATGATATCCCGGAACATCGTCGTTGTAATTTGACTACCACCTGGAACATAATGCTCGCTATCTGTTTTGTCATATCCTACCCAAACTGCACCTACTAAATCTGGTGTGTATCCTACAAACCACGAGTCCTTTGCCCCTACGCTCGGGCCATTTACAAGTTGAGTAGTCCCTGTCTTCCCTGCTGTATCAACATTAGTAACTTTCGCTTTTCCACCTGTTCCCTTTTCTACAACACCTTTTAATAAATACGTCATCTTTTGAGCAATTTTCTCACTCGTCACTCGTGTCTCTTTCTTATACCATTTCCCTATTATTTCCCCTTCAGCATTTTGAACTTCTCTAATTGCATGAGCCTCTACTTGAACCCCATCATTAGCAAATGTACTATATGCTTGGGCCATTACAAATGGTGATGTCCCTACATGCATCCCACCTAAAGCAATTGGATACGTACGGTCTTCTGGTACTAACGGAATACCAAATCGCTCTAAAGATTTCAATCCTTTATCTAATCCTATTTGTTCTAATAGCCACACAGCGGAAACATTATACGACTTTGCTACCGCTTCATACATTGTCACATTACCATGAAAGGCCTGATCACTATTTTTCGGTTCATATTCTTTAATATGAAATGGTTCATCTTTTAATATATCGTATACTTCATACCCTTGTTCTAAAGCGGGTACATATACAGCTAGAGGCTTTAATGTTGAACCTGGCTGTCTTTTTAATTGCGTAGCATGATTAAATTGTAAAAACTGATATGGTCCTCTACCTCCAACTAAAGCTGGAACACCGCCTGTTTTTGGATTTATAAGGACTACACCCGTTTGCATAAGTTGATCTGAGCCACTATCTTTGAAATAACTATCATTATTCACAACATCTTCTACAGCTTGTTGTTTTTTCGGATCAAGCTCTGTATAAATACGATAACCACCTGCTAAAATTTCATTTTGTGTTAATTCATACTTATCCATCGCTTCTCTAACTATATAGTCTACATATTGGGAGTATTTACCTTTGTATTTATCATCAACCCCACGTTTTAATACAAGGCCTGACTCTTTTTCTTTATTGTATTGCTCTTCAGAAATATATCCTTGTTCCTTCATTAAACTTAATACGACATTACGTCGTTCAATTGATTTATTAAAGTTTTTATAAGGAGAATACGCAGACGGCGCTTTAATTAAACCTGCAATCGTTGCAGCTTCTGAAATTGATAAATCTTTTACCTCTTTATCAAAATAAGATTTAGCTGCCCTCTTTATTCCCCAAGCACCTTCCCCAAAATAAATTTGATTCATATACATTTCAATAATTTCATCTTTTGTATAAGTACGTTCTATTTTTTTGGTTAAAAAGTATTCCTTTATTTTACGAGAAAATGTACGATCTTGTGTCAAAAATACATTCTTTGCAAGCTGTTGTGTAATTGTACTTCCCCCTGCTACAACTTCTCCTGCTGTAATATTTTTAAAAACTGCACTTATAATTCCACTATAATAAATACCATGATGGTTAAAAAAACCCTTATCTTCTACTGCAACAATTGCCTGAACCATAATATCAGGAATATCTTTTCTTTTAACACCTTCTGTTTTCGAAGAAGCTAATTTAGTTGCGACCTCATTATTTGCATCATAAATTAAAGTCGGTTGTGGAACAGCTTGTTTTAATTCAGATATGTCTTGAATGGATATTATTATATTTATAGCAATAAATAGAGTAATGAGTACACTTCCCAATACAATTAATGAATTACGAAGTTTCTTCCTCTTATTGAACCACTCAAGCATTTTTTTAAAATGAGTGTTCTTCAATTTCATTCGTTCACTTCCTTCATTTATTTACACTCTTCTTTTTAAAAGGAAGAATATACCGCCTTTTAAATTTACTATAATAACGTAGTCATTCCTATAGTGTAAAGCTTTTCTTTTACATTCATACTTTTTGCAAGAAAAGGACATTCTACAAGTAAGATATTCACTATTGGATATTAATATTATTAATAGAACAACGAGAGTTATGTTAAGTTTTTGTAAACTTTTCGATAAAATGTTTTAAAAAACGACAGTTTTTTGTTAGAATTGATTAGCCAATATATTTTACATATATTACTTTTGTGGGGGTAACAATAATGGTCTTTAAATCAAAAAAAGATAAATTTTCTGAAATGTTAATGAATGTTTCCGAAAATTTAAAAGAAGGCGCGCAGTTTTTCGTGGAGTATAAAATTAAAAATGCTAGCGATTTAAAAGAGTTTTCTATGCGCATGAAAGAGTATGAGTCAAAAGGTGACTCATTTATTCACGAAATCATTATGGAGCTAAACAAAGCGTTTATTACTCCAATTGAACGTGAGGACATCCTACAACTTGCAATGAGTATGGATGATGTATTAGACGGATTAGATCACAGTGCTGGTCTGTTCGAAATGTATTCTATTACAGAAGCTGATGAATACATGATTAAATTCGTGGAAGCAATTAATCAATGTGCGATTGAGATTGCAAACTCTGTTGAACTACTGTCTAAAAAGAAGTTAGTCGACATTCGTACGAACGCGATTAAGATTAAGGATTACGAATCACAATGCGATGATATTCGTCGTCATGCGATTAAGCACTTATTCTCTCGTGAAAAAGATCCGATTAAGATTATTCAATTTAAAGAGATTTACGAAGAGCTTGAAGAAGTAGCTGATAGCTGTCAAAGCGTTGCAAACGTATTAGAAACAATTATTATGAAGAACGCGTAAGGAGTTTGATCATGGATACACTCTTGATACTGACCGTTTTAGTAGTCATTTGCGCTTTAGCTTTTGACTTTATCAATGGATTTCACGATACAGCAAACGCTATTGCAACGGCTGTTTCAACGAAAGCTCTAAAGCCTAGACATGCAATTATTATGGCAGCTATTATGAACTTTTTAGGTGCAATGACATTTACAGGTGTAGCAAAAACGATTACAAAAGATATCGTTGACCCATTTGCTTTACAAAATGGTTCTCTTGTAATTTTAGCTGCTTTGCTTGCGGCGATAGCATGGAACTTAATTACTTGGTACTACGGTATCCCAAGTAGTTCTTCGCATGCAATTATTGGCTCCATCGCAGGTGCAGCCATTGCTGCTGCTGGTATTAGCTCATTAAACCTTAAAGGATTCATTAAAATTCTTGAAGCTTTAATCATTTCACCAATTATCGCTTTCGTTATTGGTTATATCGTTTACAGTATTTTTAAAGTGGTCTTTAAAAACTTTAACTTAACGAAAACGAATAAAAACTTCCGTATATTCCAGATTTTCACTGCAGCATTACAAGCCTATACACACGGTACGAATGATGCACAAAAAGCAATGGGAATCATTACGATGGCTCTTATGGCTAATAACTATCATACTTCTAGCGATATCCCGTTCTGGGTACAATTATCTTGTGCTATCGCAATGGGACTTGGTACTTCTGTCGGTGGATGGAAAATTATTAAAACTGTCGGTGGACAAATTATGAAAATTCGTCCTGTAAATGGTGTAGCTGCCGATTTATCATCATCACTTGTTATTTTCGGTGCAACATTCATTCACTTACCGGTTAGTACGACGCACGTTATCTCTTCTTCTATTTTAGGGGTTGGTGCTTCTCACCGTGTGAAGGGGGTAAAATGGGGAACTGCAAAACGTATGTTAATTACATGGGTTATTACACTTCCTATTTCAGCTTCTTTAGCTGCTCTGTTTTACTACCTATTACATTTTGTTTTCTAATCAAAAGTCGTCTTCCTTATTTTTCTAGGAAGACGACTTTTTTGTGAACAAGCCTATTTCTCATTAAAAAGCGTGTATAATAATTGGTGGATAAGTTATTTAGAGGAGTTGGCAATTTTGGAATACATCATGTTACTTTTCATCGGACTAATCGCCGGGACAGTCGGCAGCCTAGTTGGGCTTGGAGGCGGAATTATTATTGTTCCGTTATTAATTGGATTACACAGTTTATCACCACAACTTGCAGTAGGGACTTCTATGGTAACAGTCGTTTTCACAGGACTATCTTCTACCCTTACTTACATGAAGCATAAGCGAGTGGATTATAAAAGTGGACTTATTTTATTTATCGGAAGCGGTCCTGGTGGTATTATCGGATCATGGGCAAATAAATTTTTAAACCAAGACACATTTTCTTTATACTTTGGGATTTTCCTTATATTCGTCTCAATTCTACTTATGCTTCGAGACAAATTAAAACCTCTTTCCCTCTCAAATACGTCTGTAATTAAGCGTTCTTTTACAGATAATGATGGAAATGCTGTACACTACCAATTCCCACCGTTTCTTGCTATCTTTATCGCCTTTATAGTTGGGTTTATATCTGGGTTATTTGGAATTGGTGGCGGTGCCTTACTTGTTCCAGCAATGATGCTTCTTTTTGCATTCCCAGCACATATTGCAGTAGCAACTTCAATGTTCATCGTATTTCTATCAGCAATTGTAAGTTCTGCAACTCACATCTCACTTGGAAATGTCAGCTGGATTTATGCATTAATCCTTATTCCTGGTGCATGGATCGGCGGAAAAATCGGGGCTTACATTAATACAAAACTGAGTGGTAACGCCGTAATTAATTTATTACGTATTACGTTAATTATTCTTGGAACTAGATTAATCATTATTTCCCTTTTATAACGTATTCTTTTTAGAATGCGTTTTTCTTATACACATGAATATAAAAATCCTCCGAGGAGAACAAATAAAATTAAACAAGCACTTAATAACATATAATTTGAAATATGTACTTTCTTCAAGTTGACCACTCCTATAACTGCGACTGTTATCTTTATGATAGCGAAAAAATAGTTCACTTGCAGTTACAGAGTGCTAACAATGCAAAATCAATTATTACAAATTTTATCCTTATATTTCATTTCTTTGTATATTCTATCGATTTAATAAAAAAAGATGTCATATTGACATCTTTTTTAGTGAAGAAGTGACCATCCCATAAAGTCTTCATGTACTTGGCACGCCCTCTTATCGTTTCGATCATATAATTCAGCATAACTATCTGTTTCTTCATCATAAGCCATCGTATAAATAATTTGGCCGTCTACTTCAACGGATAAAACGACTCCACCTTTCATCTCTTCTACATGAATGATAGCATTCGCCGGAATTCTCATATCCGTCATTCTTATCGCATCTAACAATATACTAAACCCCCTACAGCGTATTCATTGCTAGTACTATTACACACTAAATAGTATACTACTGTAATAGCATACATTTCGTCAATGAAATTGCTGTTGAAATAGCATATTGTCTATATACATATACGCTAAAATAGAAGAAATAGAAACATATTAATGGGGGGCTAACATTGATTCTACACAAAGGAGATGTACTATTCCGTCAAGGCGAGGACGGTCCTTTATACTTTATAAAAACAGGCTTATTAAAAGTAGTTCGGCTAGAAGAAGACGGAACACCATTTTTATTCAACATTATCGTTCCAGGTGAAACGATACCTCATCATTCTTTAATTTCACCGAAAGAATATCACGGTACAGCTATCGCTTTAATAAAGACAGAAGTGGAACCGATCACTAGTAGTGAATGGTACGAGAGACTTCAAGCAAATCCCGAATCATATGCCAACATCGCTATGCAATTGCAATCTAAATTAAGAATGATGCAACAACGAATTGATCAATTGACAACTGTCTCTCCGAAAGAACGTCTTCATCGTTTACAAGAATGGTTCACATTATATTTAGGTGACATTCCTATATATGAAATATTAACACAAACTGAAATTGGTCAACTGATAGGCATACGCCGTGAAACAGTTAACCGTTTATTACGAGAACAAATAAAAAACGAGGTAAAATAAATACCTCGTTTTTTTGTTTATTCTCATCTGTCTTATTGTAAGCTTGTTGCTGGGCCGAAAAATTCATAATGAATATGCTCTTGTTTCACACCTAAATCAGTTAGTGCAGCATTTATATGCTTCATAAATGCTACTGGACCACAGAAATAAAATTCTGCTTCAGTTGTCTGAATAATAGTTTTTAACCATTCGCTTTCAACGAAACCTTCTTTATCAAAGTTCTTCATTTCTAAATCTTTTTCAGTCGGTGCAGAATAACAAGTATATGCTTTAACTTGTTCATATTCATTTTCTACTGCCTTAACGTGTTCTTTCATTGCATGTGTATTACTATTTATTGCTGCATGAATAAAATATACATTACGTTTTGAATCTTGTTCAATTAACGTATTTAACATACTCATCATCGGTGTAATCCCTACTCCACCACTAATTAGTACAACTGGTAATGTTGAATCCATATTTAACACGAAATCTCCCGCTGGTGCACTTACTGGTAAAACATCTCCTTCTTTTACATGTTCATGTAAGTAATTAGACACTTTACCGTCTGGTGTATCTACACCTTTTTCTTTCTTTACACTAATACGATAATATTCTTTCCCAGGTGCATCGGATAAACTGTATTGACGATTATGTGTATATGTCTCACCTTCAATATTGATTTGAACCGTTACATATTGACCTGGGATGAATGAAGAAACTTTCCCTCCATCTTCAGGTTTCAAATAAAATGACGTAATAACATCGCTTTCCTTCACTTTTTTAACAATCACAAAGTTACGGAAGTCTTTCCATCCACCTTCTTTATGTGCAGCTTCTTCATACATCTCTGCTTCAATGCTAATAAATGCATCAGCAATGACACCATATGCTTCTCCCCATGCATTTAAAACTTCATCAGGTGCACCTGCGACCTCTTTAATGGCACGTAGTAAACATGTACCTACAATCGGATAATGCTCAGCTTTAATACCTAAACTTCTATGCTTATGACCAATTTGTTTTACAACTGGAATAATTGCTTCTAAATTATCAATGTACGTTGCAGCTGCATAAACAGCATTCGCTAACGCTTGTTGTTGTCTTCCCTTTTTCTGATTCGTATGGTTGAAAATATTCAATAACTCCGGATGTTCTGAAAATAAAATTTCATAAAATCTCGTTGTAATTTCAACGCCTTTTTCTTGTAATAATGGTACTGTTGACTTTACGATTTCAATTGTTTTTGCACTTAACATTGTATCCCACTCCTCTATTTCCTTAACTGTTTTTAGTTTAACTGAATCTTATAATGCAGATTGTGATTTTAATCACTATTAACACGTTGTTTTTGTGAATAATATATGAACATTGTACTTACAAAAGAAAATAAGCTAACTAGAATTCTAGCTAGCTTATTATTTTGTTTGTATAGCTTGTTCAATTACTTTTATATCTTTCCCCTCGCCAAACTCTGTATACCCCCAGATATTCGTTTCCCCCCTATATTTATTTACGATAATATCCAAGTCATGATATACACGGTGGGCATACACTACATACTCAATATTTTGAAGTTCCACACCTTTTTTTACAATTTCATAGCTTCTATTTACATCGCGTTTTATTTTTTCATTCTTTATTTCCGTATGTATATTTTTTAAAGATGGTTCTTGTTGTTGAAACCATTGCTTAAATTGATTCCAATCCCCGTCTGTATAATTCTCTGCTTTACCGTAATTTAAGAAATTATTATAGCTTTCATGTGTCATTCGAATAAAATCTAGCACTTTTGTCTCTTCTTGCACATCTTCTACTTGAGCTATTGTATTTACCTCAGCAGGCTTATTCGCATAATGTAACAGCACTTTCATAAGACTATAACTCGCGATGATCATTACGATAATAATCCCGAATACACGTAGCAATTTCTTCATATACAGAACTCCTTCTCTACTAAAGATATTATAATGTATGGCTATACTTGTAACATTCTCTCGTAGAAATATACTTCCTGTATAAATTCTTCCTATCATTTCGACAATATTTTTCTATACATTTCTCGTTGGCAAATGTTCTTGTAAAACAATATATCCTTCATAAGCTGTGTAACCGAGTATAGCCATTAATCCGATATAACAAGCAAATACTGTCCATTTCGTTTTCGCATCCACTTTATAATAGTTTTCTTGTTGTTCTTTTTCTATTTTCCATTTATTTAATTTTCTTTCTGACGCTTCAAATGCTTCCCTTATGTGAATTGTATACTCATCTTTTTCATCTTCATATGGAACATAATCTAACGGTTCGAACTTCGGTAAAAGATACTCTAACACTTCCATTTTTTGAAGTTCACCTATTTGTAACTCTTTTTCCCGTTCTCTTTGTCTTAATGCATTCATCTCATGATGCATCATGTATATAGTCCGATGTACAGCACCCGTTTCTTTTAATTCCTCTTCAATCCTAGCAACATATTCTTTCATCCCATCAATTTTATGCCCTAATTCCTTAATCGGCTCATCTCTCTTTATCACTCTATATAATTCCATACAACCGATAATAACAATAAATCCTCCCAAAATACTTTTAAAGTAAATTGAATAGCCAAGTAATAAAATAAGGCCTGCTCCCCAAATTTTAGTGCTGACAACTGAAATAATTCGCCCACCATCTAGCGGCGAAACGGGAATTAAATTAAAGAAATTAATCATACTTCCAAGCAAAATAACAAGCGCCCAAAATGGTTCTTTCGTCATTATGTAAAGCGGTATCGCGGGTAAATATGACAGAAGCCCGAAAAGCGGACCCATATAGGCAATGTAAGCTTCATCTTTTGCATTTTTCGGCATCTCTTTCATTCCAATAAGAGCCCCCATAAATGGGATAAAGATTGCTGGCGATGTTGGAATTCCTTTTCTTTTCGCAGCCCATAAATGGCCCATTTCATGAACAAACAACAAATAAATGAGCGCCACCCCAAATTTCCAACCATATAGAACTGCGTATGCGCCAAGCGATAGAAACATACTAAATACCGTTGAAAACTTTGCTAATTTAAAAATTGCAAATACCCACTTTAACTTAGACAGTAAAAATAATCCTATGGCAACAATAATTCCCCATAATCCTTTTTTATTATTTTTCATCTCTCTCCTTTAACCCCCTGTAACGAGTCATACAAGCTCATCAAAAATTATTCTCCTCTTTATTATGACATATTTTTTTCTATTGTTAGAAATAATGTTTATTTAATCCATTTTTAGCCAAAAATATAAATAAAGGAGGTATATACGAATGAATTTACAATCTCTCATAATAAGTGTTTTATCATTTTTAGCTTCAACTCTTATTTTTTATACAGTGAGCTATGTATTATTATTAGATTGGTTGCCAAATCACTTACTTATCACTCTTATCATTCTTTCCGCTCTTATGATTTCATTTCTTATTACACGAAAATCAATGAATGAGCCATCTGCAAAAGCAAAATAATAGAGAGGGTGTTCTTCTCCCCTCTCTATTATCATTTCCTAGGAAAGGCTATATAGAATTTACAATTCAGTTACAGCCAATAAGGGCCTTACCCCAAAATTCAGTTGAAACAAAGAAGTTAAGTGAGAGTCAACGCCGAATTGGCAAAGACTATTAATCAATGAGAAATGAGCAGCCTCCGCCGATTAAATTCTCACTTTATCTTTGGAAATTCATTTTTTCACCATACTCTTTAACGATTTGAATTATATTTTGAAACACACCTATTTTTTCTTTTTCACTGTTTAATATTTTTAAATCATACTTTTCGTAATATGTTTCTAATGATTTTAATTGTGATTCTGAAGCGCCTTTTACCTGCACAGTAGCATGCAATTCATATTGCTTATACCCTTCCTTTACTTTTTCACCTAAAATCATTTCACTCTCTTTTGCTCCAATTAATTTTTGAACTTTTTCTGGGAAAGTGAGTTGCAAATAATATTCTTGTTCCTTCACTAACTTGTTGTATAGTGATTGTGAAATCGTATACCGTACCATATAATTCACGTTTTGATCGCCTGCTTTAATATGAAACGCGGTAATCTGCAAATCTTTTTTTGTTACCTCCGTTAAAGGACCTACCTGCATCTCTTCTTCTTTTTGTTCTGAAACATTTGGAAATATAGCCAAAAGCTTTTCCGTATCTTTTTCATTCAACATATACATAACTTTCTTATATTGCACCCATCCTCGTCTATCTTCTCCCCTTAACCATGCATAATAAGTTTCTTTTTTCCCCTCTCTACTAATTTGTATTTCATATTCAGGTCCACCGAAGCTTCCGGTTATTTCTTGTTTCTCAGCTTTATCCAAAATGTCTATTACTAACTTCGCTTCTGATTCCTGCAACTTTTTCTCTTTATGTTTTTTTTGTATAACGGTTACCCCTATTGTTTCTTTCACTTCATTCACCGTCTCTTCTACTTTTTTTGTTTCTTGTTTTTGCTCAGCTTGACCACAAGCTGCTAGTAACATAACAAATAACAACAATACATATTTCCCTTTCAAATTAATCCTCCTTTTACGATAAGAAATTCTTATAATCTTCATACATAAAACAAAAACGTGACATCCTATTAAATAAGTTATACTAATCATTGAAAGGAGGTCTTTATCATGTCCATTAATTTTCATGATGCAAATAATAAATACACATACGCAACAAGAAACGCTCATATTTCTTGGGCTGAAATGGTAAAAAACATTACAGACATACAAAACAAGCAAATAATTGATATTGGCTGCGGTGGCGGGATTTATACGAAAGAACTCGCTCTTATGGGAGCCAAAAATGTTGTGGGACTTGATTTTTCAAAAGAAATATTACAAGCTGCAAAAGAAAATTGCAACAATTCCCCAAATATTTCTTTCATCCACGGTGATGCACATAATATCCCATACCCTAACGAAACATTCGACATAGTTATTTCGCGCGCAGTTATTCATCATTTACAAGACATTCCTACATTTTTATGTGAAGCTTCTCGTATATTAAATAAAAACGGTGTACTTATTTTACAAGATCGAACGATTGAAGATTGTACAGTTCCAGGAAGTCCCGAACACATTCGTGGATATTTTTTCTCTATATTTCCAAAACTCATTGAAATAGAGTCAAAAAGACGTCCAAAAACCAACACGATACAGAAAGAATTACAAAAACATTCTCTTCACGTGCTTCCCACACAAACACAATGGGAAGTACGAAAAATACATGATTCTGTAGAAGCATTGCTACAAGATTTATCTCCTCGAACAGGTCGATCCATTCTATATGAGTTAACAGATGATGAACTTTCTCAACTTCTACAACATATACAGACCACATTACAAAACGTCTCTCCTATTATTGAAAGAGATCGATGGACAATTTGGAGCGCCATGAAGTTGTAAGGAAGGAAGCCTCACAAAATAATGTGAGGCTTCCTTTCTTTCATAATCTAATTTTGCAACACTCTTGATATCCTCCACTTCTGGCCTGTGCACTTCCACACTTCGGACATACTAAATATCTAGACTGATTTGTCAACAAACTACCTTTTTGAAAGAGTAAAACTTCTGCTTGTTTAAACGAACGCGAATAATATAACCACATAAAACCAATTATAGCAATAATGCCAAATAATACTCCCATCGCAAGCATTTCAGTCACCTCTTTTGGTTTGTTCTTTCCAGCAAGTGGATTGTTGTAATATTCTCTGTAAATTCAAATAATCCCTTCTTTACTCCTATAAATATCAACTTTCTCTATAAATTTTACAATTCTCCACAAATTTTTACTCCCATTTTACAATTCATTATTCCTTTTGCAACAACGAATATTACTTTCGATATTTCCGTATATAAATATATCTTTCAAAAAACATATTGACTTTCTAAAAAAAACATGCAACAATACTGTCAGAATACTTGAATAAAAATTCATTGACGAGAACGAGTACGTTATAGAACTGTTCCCCAGAGAGTTGGCGATTTGCTGAAAGCCAACGTTCAGTGCGTAACCGAAAATCATCTCCGAGAAGTAGAACCGAATGTTACAGTAAGTTCTTACCGGCCGTCCCCCGTTACAAGGAACACGTATCATGTTGTACGTTGCAAAGCCGTATACATATAGATTTATTTCTACATGTGTAAATTAGGGTGGTATCGCGGGTAAATATAACTCGTCCCTTTCTTTAGGGACGAGTTTTTTGTGTTCTTACAAATGAATTTAAAAAAGGAGGAAAAACAATGAACACTGTATCAAAAAAACATATTTTTTTCACGGGTCTTATGCTATTTTCTTTATTTTTTGGGGCAGGTAATTTAATTTTCCCTCCCATGCTTGGCCAAAACGCAGGTGAAAACTTTTGGCCCGCAATGATTGGATTTTTACTAACAGGAGTTGGCTTACCACTACTTACTGTTATCGCAATTTCTCTATCAGGAAATGGAATGCAGCAACTTGCAAGTCATGTTCATCCATTATTCGGAATTTTCTTTACGGTAGTTGTATACATTGCCATCGGTCCATCCATGGGCATCCCACGTGTTGCAAATGTTGCTTATGAAATGGGTGTTAGTTCTTTCTTACCAGAAACAATCCGCTCTAGCAGCCTAGTGCTATTTGTATATACAATCATATTCTTTACTATCGTATTTTGGCTGAGTTTAAATCCATCTAAACTTGTCGATCGTATTGGAAATATATTAACACCTATTTTATTACTCTCAATTTTCTTATTGTTTGTTAAAAGTGTCTTTACACCACTTGGACAATCAGGACCAGCTATGCAAGAGTATCAAACTTCTCCAATCTTCAAAGGCTTTATGGAAGGGTACTTAACAATGGACACCATTTCAGCACTTGCATTTGGAATTATCGTTGTAAATGCAATTCGCTCTAAAGGTGTGAATGATCGTAAGTCCATTGCCATCGCCACAGCAAAAGCAGGGCTTATTGCCGCTACAGGACTCGTACTTGTATATGGTGCACTCGGCTGGCTTGGGACAACTAGTGTCTCTCTCGGATATGCAAAAAATGGTGGACAGCTACTTACTGTTATCGTACAACAATTATTCGGCCCATACGGTTTGCTCCTATTATCTCTTATCGTTACACTCGCTTGTTTAACGACATGCGTTGGACTCGTATCTGCGTGCAGCCAATATTTTTCAACATTATTGACTACATTTTCATACAAAACGTTCGCGAGTATCATTTGCGCATTAGGATTATTAGTTGCCAACTTAGGTTTAACAAAAATTATCGCAATCTCTGTTCCAATTCTACTTGTTGTATATCCAATTGCGATTGTACTCGTACTACTATCGTTACTTCATAAATACTTCGGTGGATATCGCTCTGTTTATGTAGGTGCTTTAATCGGAGCAGCAGTTGTGAGCGTATTTGATGGATTAAAACAAGGCGGTATTCCAGTCTCGTTTATCACGTCCAACTTTGAATTTATTCCTTTATATAATGAAGGAATAGGCTGGCTATTACCAGCATTAGCCGGAGCACTTATCGGATTTACTATCGCTAAACTAAACGGTGCTAAAAAAGTTCCCTTAATAACCGACGCAAAAGCATCCTAAAAAAACTCCCGAAAGGGAGTTTTTTTACATTTGATAAGCAGTATGATTAAAACTACTTATTTTATACGCTTTCGTATAATATTCAATATTCGTATCAACTGTTTCTACCTTAACAACATCATAGCAGTCTTCTTGCTTTACTAAAAATAAATAGTATTCCTCTGTTGCCTCAATAATCGCAATTTTATCTGTTTCAACATTATATTGTTCACAAAGCGCTTGTAATGCGTTCACATAATCCCCTAATTTTTTAGACTTATCCATTCCGAATATAGTTTGAACTAACATATACATTCTCCCCTTTGTATGTACTGTTAACAACTTAATGATAACGCTTACATTTATTAGCGTCAATAAAAAGATTTGATGCAAACTAATAATCAATGGGGATAGTCCCCCACTGATTAAAGTTGCACTTTATCATTTCGTTAATTGATGTCTAAATGCATAAATAACCGCCTGTGTCCGGTCACTTACATTTAGTTTATTTAATATATTACTCACATGTGTCTTTACTGTTTTGAGGGCAATAAACAATTCATCTGCAATCTCTTGATTACTTTTCCCCTCTGCAATTAATAACAAAATTTCAGACTCTCTTTCTGTTAACTCCTCATGCAAAGGTTGCTCTTTCTTTTGACGCATACGGGACATCATTTTCCCGGTAACTTTCGGCTCTAATACCGTTTCTCCATCATAAGTAGCTCGTACAGCGTCCGCTATATCACTTGCTCTTGATGTTTTTAATAAATAACTAGTCGCCCCAGCCTCAATAACAGGATACAATTTTTCGTCATCTAAAAAGCTTGTTACAACTACAATTTTTGCTTCTGGCCATTCTTGAATAATAGCACGTGTTGCTTCGACACCATCCATCTCATCCATAACAAGGTCCATTAAAATAATATCCGGTCTTAATTGCAGTGCTAATTCTGATCCTTTTTTTCCATTTTCAGCTTCCCCGACCACTTCAATATCTGGTTGTGTAGATAAATATGCCGATACACCCATACGAACCATTTCATGATCATCGACAAGCAATACTTTTATCATACTTCTCCCCCTCTCTCAAGCATAATCGGTACTTTCACTTCTATTTGTGTACCTTTGGCCGGGAAACTCAGTACCTTGAGTGTCCCACCAATTTCATGAACACGCTCTTGCATCGATCTTAAGCCATAGGAACCGGCTTTATTAACGCCTACTTCAAACCCAACACCGTCATCAATGATTTTTAAAATCGCATATTGATCAATTTTTCGAAGGCGCACTTCTGTTTTCTTTGCCTTCGCGTGTCGCAACGTATTTGATAGCGCTTCTTGCACAATACGGAATAAATGATCTTCTACACCTTTTTTTAATTCTATTGGCTCAATAAGCCATTCAATTTTCATATGTTGTTTTCGCGATAATTCCGTTAATAATTCCTCTATACCTTCTGTCAGTTTCTTACCTTCCAATTGTACAGGACGTAAATGAAGGAGCAATGCTCTCATTTCTGATTGAGCATTTACAACCATATTTTCAACAAGTTGTAATTGTTTTTTTGTCACATCTGGAAATTCAGTTATTTGTTCATTAATCGCTGACATCATCATCGACATTGCGAAAAGCTGCTGACTTACTGAATCATGCAACTCCCTTGCTAAGCGATGCCTTTCTTGAGAAATCGCTTCTTGTCTCATCTCTTCATTCCAATGAGCTCGTTCATTCGTTACTTTTTGAAAGAGTCCAGCTTGCTCCTCTAATCGACGAGCCAGAACGATTACTTTTCGCTCCACTTCATGAAATTCATCATCCGCAGTAAACGAAACATCACTCGGAAAATTCCCTCGCTCTACTTCAAATAGAAAAGTATTTAATCCTTGTATACGCTGCTCTATATAGTAACCGATTGCATATCCTACAATTCCCCCGATAAGTAAACTTGTAGTCATAATAAACAAGCCAATTGGAACAGAAGCGATGGATTCCTTCCATAATAAATCATACACTTGTTGCTCGCTTTTCCAAACATATACAATTGTACAAATGAGTGCGATACTAACAGAGGACAACATAGAATAACGAATATACATCCACGAAATATTTTTTTGTTTCTTCATTATACTTTCCTCACTTCCGTGTCGCCTACGACAAGCGAAGAAATAATTTTAATACGACGAGGAGCCTCTTTATACTGCTCTGTTCTAAATGTAACATTGCGGTTAAACCCTGTCTCTTCATGACCTGGCAAGAGCACACGGCCGACAATAACAGAGTGATTTAAAGAAAGTTCAATATCATATGGCACATATAAACGAATATTACCAACGACACCTCGAATAACAATTACTGTTTCTCCTTCTGGAATCATAGCAGTTGTTAAATCTATTTCCACATCACAAGCACCATATTGAACATTAATATCCTCAAGTTCATAAATATGATCCATCATTCGTACATTGCCTACAAACATATTTTTCAAATATGGTTCTGTACGATATATTTGCTTCTCTTCGTCTATAATCCCTTTTTCTTTAATTTCAACCTTCATTGCTTTTTGCTGATGTCCTTGTTGAATCAATTGATAACCAATTAAAGCTAAACAAGCAAATACGACAAGAACAAATGCTGCTGATGAAAATAAGAAAAATAAAAATACGATACCACCAACAAATAAAAATACATTCCCCCGTACATAACGATTCTTTTTACGATAATGCCTTCCAAACATAAGCATAATAAATGCAAAAATGAGACCACCTGGTTCAAAATGTCCAAGTATCATATCAAGAAAAAGACCGAACCCAAATATGATGAGGAGCATCCCCATTAATTGTGTCTTTGAAAAATGTTTCTTCACTTCAGCTCCCCCCTTCTTGTCACATATACATAGAAGAAAAGGCATTGCTTTCCAACACCTTTTCTCCTATCACTATATCATAAGCCTGTTTTATAATATACTACTATTATTTTGTTAACTCTTTCGTTAACGATACATCATTCTTTTCTTTCATTTCACGCTCAAGTTTTGCAATTTTCATATCAAATGTGTCACGCTCATGCCCTTCATTCATACGAGTTTCTAAGTCACGAATGTGATCTTCAATTTCTTCAAATCGTAAGAACGGATTATTTTCATCCATTTTATGCATCGCAGTATTCATCCGACGATTTGCATGTGCCATATTTTCACGTGCCATTAGTTCCATACGCTTTGCGTGCATTTCTTTTAATTTATTTTTCATTTCAGAAAGACGACGCTCTAACTCATCAATTTGCTCTACAACACCTGCATACATTTCTTCTAATCGAGTTACTTGCCCTTCATAATAAGCTACCTCTTCTAACGCACGTTCGTGCAATTGTAATTCGCCTGCTTCTTGAGCAACGATAGCTTGCTTTGATCTTTTATTAACGAAATAACGTGCTTGCTCAAGCTCACGAGCGAAGTTAGATTTTAATGTTTTATGACGCTCAATTAACTTCTCAATTTTTGTTATTTCACGCTCACTATCACGTAAATATTGGTTTAACATCGCAATTGGATTTTTTCTTTCCTTCTCATCTAACACGTTATGAAAATCAGCTAAAATTGCATCGCGTACACGTCCGAATAAAGATTGTTTCATTATAAATCTTCCTCTCTTCTACTTTAATTATAATTTGATTTATTGTTTTAGTTTTTCATTAATTTGTTCCACTCATCTTCAAAGTTGCTATATGGTTTAGAACTTTCTGGAGCAGATTCAACAACTACATCTTTTTCTTTTTTCCACTCACGGTATCCGTAGTATAAAACCACTAAAGCAGCGATACCGATTAATGCTGGTGAATGAGAAAGTGCAATGGATAAACCGATTAAACCAACAATACCCCAAGCTAACTTTCCAAAAAATGATTTAGCTCGCACAAATGATTTATAGCTCCAATATACAACTCCTGCCCCGATTGCGAATCCTACAATACCAGCAAGACTACCAAGAGCAATTAAAGCCAAAATACCGGCTGCGATAAACGCTAGAAATTGTTTCATCTTGTGCTTGCCTCCCTTCGATTTGATACTCTTATCTTAACTATTTTTTCATCTTTCCATAACGAGCTTAAGAACCGTTTTTAACTCAGACTTAAGACCGAGTCATATTCAGCCCTTTACGCAAAAAAACGTGCAGAGTCTATTCTCTGCACGTTTTTTAATTACTAACGTTCATATTAGATTAAGCTGTTTTATGATACTTTTTTTTCTCAGCTACTTTCGAAAACCTTGGAAACCCAATTAAAATAGAAACAATCCCACATACTCCAACTAAAATTGGATAAAATGCATATGGTAACAATTCAACCGGAGATAACGCTGCAAATCCTGCTGCCGTTAACATTTGGGCACCGTACGGGATCAACCCTTGCACACAACATGAGAAAAGATCTAATACACTCGCTGATTTACGAGGATCTATTTCATATTGATCCGCAATATTTTTTGCAAGCGGGCCTGTAAAAATAATCGAAATCGTATTATTTGCTGTACACATATTCGTCATACTCACTAAACCAGCAATACCAAATTCCGCTCCTTTTTTCGAACGAATATTACGTGTTAATACATTCATTAAATATTGAATACCACCATTATATTGGATTAATTCAACCATACCGCCAATTAATATAGCAAGTAATACTAACTCCATCATACCGCCCATTCCAGTCGTTACACTTTTAAAGAAACTTTCTAACGTGTAACTTCCATCTATAAGACCGATAACACCAGATAGTACAGTTCCACCAGTTAATACGATAAGTACATTCCAGCCAAGTAGAGCTGTAATAAGTACTCCTGCGTACGGTAAAATCTTTATCCAATCAAAGCTATGCGCTTTAACCTGGGTATCACTTCCTGAAGTAACTATTACTAATAGTACAATTGTAATAATAGCCGCTGGTAATACAATTAAAAAGTTCGTTTTAAACTTATCTTTCATTTCTGTTCCTTGTGAACGAACAGCTGCGATTGTTGTATCTGAAATAAATGATAAATTATCACCAAACATCGCTCCGCCAACAACAGTAGCCATCGTAAGCGCAATTGAGATATCAGTTTGACCACTAATACCTACAGCAATTGGTGCTAACGCTGCAATTGTTCCCATTGAAGTCCCCATAGCTAATGAAATAAATGCACCAATAACAAAGATTCCAGCTACGATAAATCCTGGCGGTAAAATAGTTAACGCTAAATTAACAGTTGAATCTACCCCGCCCATTCCTTTAGCAGTTTCAGAAAATGCACCAGCAAGCACAAAAATTAATACCATAATCATAATATCTGGATTTCCTGCACCTTTAGCGAACCGCTCTACTTTCACATTAAAACTTTCTTTACGATTCATCACTAAAGCAACTCCTACAGCAATTGAAATCGCTACAAGTATCGGCAATTTATAGAAATCACCTGTAATAATTCCAGAACCAATAAATAGCGCCAAAAATATCCCAAGTGGTAATAAAGCTAAACCATTTCCTCTCGTTTCTTTCAAAGTACCATCTCTCCCTAGTTTCAACCTTTTTCTAATGAATAACAAAAGACCTCTTCCGATGAGAAGAGGTCTTATACATCTATAAGAAACACTCTTCTCATCTTTCAAGCACACGCTTGCTGGATTTGGCACAGCACTCTGAAATCGAGTCCGCTGCCGAGGCATCGTAGGGCCAGTCCCTCCGCCTCTCTTTATAAGAAGGTTTCATATTTATTTTTTAATAATAATTTCTTCCCTAACTTTACTCGCTTACAAAACAAAAGTCAATTATTTTTTGTATAGATTTTTTTGGTAATTATACAAAAATTTGAATACAACAATCATTTTAACTTTTCGATTTCTTCTTCCAATATTGAAATCCAATAAAATTCACTATTTTTTATTGCTGCTAATATCCATTTCGTAGTGTACCAAGCTAACTCATACTCTTCCTTCGTGACATCGCCACTTTTATAAGCATCCTCTAGCTCTTCTTCATCTAATATATACACCTTACCGCTGGGTAATAATACTACATCTAAATATAAATCATCAAAATACGGTAAACCACGATCGTCTATTTCATATTCTTTCGTCACATCAATATAATATTGCACTAAATTGTGCCTATCATCTAACATAGCTGTAATCGCAAAGTTCTTTCCATTAATGAAATATTGAACCCACGTATACCCATCACTTGCAATACAAATTTCTTTACCATCATATTCTTTACAACTAGGCTCTCTCACTTTTTTTATATCCAGTATTCCGAGCATTCCCTCTTCCACTTGCTTAACCGTATAACTCTTTTCTATTAGTCTCTTCCACGAAGCACCGTCACCATATTTACGTTTCATTATGTCTGCTCCTCTTCTATATACAGAAAAGCTCCCACATATTATGTGAGAGCTTGTTCATATTATAATTAAGCAGCTTGACCCTTTTCAGAAATCTCTTTTAAATAAGCTTGTCCTTTTTCAGCGTCATATTGACCTTCCCACTTAGACATAACTACAGCTGCTAAAGAGTTTCCTACAACGTTAACTGCTGTACGAGCCATATCTAAAATACGGTCAATACCAGCAATGAACGCTAAACCTTCAGGTGGAATACCTACTGTACCAAGTGTCGCTAATAATACAACGAATGATACGCCCGGTACACCTGCGATACCTTTTGAGGTAACCATTAATACAAGTAATAATGTAATTTGTTGTGTAATAGATAAATCAATACCGTACATTTGCGCCAAGAAAATCGCCGCAATTGCTTGATATAAAGTTGATCCATCTAAGTTAAATGAATAACCTGTCGGAATAACGAAAGATGTAATTGCTTTCGGACAACCGAATTTCTCCATTTTCTCCATGATTTTCGGTAAAACTGTTTCTGAGCTTGCTGTAGAATACGCTAAGATCAGCTCGTCTTTTAAAATCTTAAAGAATTGGAAAATGTTAATTCCAAATATTTTCGCTGTAAGTCCTAAGACAACTACGACGAAGAAGATCATTGCTCCATATACGACAATTAGTAATTTCCCTAATGGAATTAATGAAGCAAGACCAAATGTAGAAACTGTAACACCAATTAGTGCAAACACACCAAATGGTGCAAATTTCATAACTTGGTTTGTTACATAAAACATTGCGTCAGCTACACCTTGGAAAAATTGAAGAACTGGTCTTCCTCTTTCACCAATTGCTGCTACACCTAAACCAAATAGTACAGAGAAGAATATAATAGCAAGCATATCTCCGTCAGCTAATGACTTCATAATGTTCGTTGGAACAATATTTACAAATGTATCTGCAAATGAATGACTTTGTACTTGCTCTGTTGTATGTGTATATTTTGAAATATCTGTCTTTGTTAACTGCTCCATATTCACGCCTTTTCCTGGTTGGAAAATATTCGCTATTAATAGACCAACAATAATTGCAATTGTTGTAATAATTTCAAAGTAAATAATTGTTTTTCCGCCTAGTCGACCTAGTTTTTTAACATCGCCAACACCAGCAACCCCAACAACAATACTTGCTACAACAATCGGTACAACGATCATTTTAATTAATCGGATGAAAATATCACCAATTGGTTGTAAATAACTCACTACAGCCGGATTGCCAAAGAAAATCGCCCCAACTGCAATACCAAGTGCAAGTCCTATTAATATTTGCCATGCAAGTCCTATTCTTTTCATATTTGTTGTAACCCCCTCTTCGATGTGTCACTCTATCTCTCATTCTATCTCTATAAAACTAAGAAATTAAGAGTATTACATATTATTCGACAATTCACTACATTTTGTCCCTGTTAAAAATCATAAATCAAAATTTAAAATCTGACAACAAAATAACTTTGCTCGAACACAAATAATTTTCTTGACAAAAAATAAACTCATGTCAGAAAACCTCACATGAGAACGATTCCTTACTAGTATTTCATTGGCTTTCTAAGTAATATTTCACCCCATAAAAACTCTTACTTCCCTCCTGCATTTTACAAATAAATCAAAAATTTACCTTTGTTACACATATAAATAAAATGTAAGTACTATGACAATTAAAGTTGAAAAATGATAAATTCCGACAAAACTTAGCAATTTTATAAAGTTTTCTTTACATTATGATTACAACGATAGACACCCTTCTTCTTATGATATATAACATTCATAGGGAAAGGAGTCAGACAACAATGAAAAAGAAATTTGCAGCGTTTAGTGTTTTAGCAGCAGGAACGATTTTTGCTTCCCCGTTACTTTCACCCGTATACGCTGAAACGAATCAAGATAAATTAACTAACATTCAATCTGAATTAGAAGGCAAACAAAGTGACTTACAAAATAAATCAGTCGAGAAAGAACAAATAGAAAAAGAAATTCAAGAATTACAGAAGAAAATCGATGAATTAACTACTTCTATTAATAAAAACGAGGCTGAATTAAACGATACAAAAAAAGAAATTAGCAAAACACAACAAGTAATTACTGACAAAAAGAAACATATAGAACAATTACAAACAAACATAGATACACGTCAGGAAGTTATTAAACAACGATTACAATCTATGCAAGAAAAACCGCGTACAAATATCATTACAGAAGTATTAACAAACTCTACAAACATTGCTGATCTTGTTGATAATATGTACTCCGTAAGTTTAATATTAAACAACGATACAGATATTGTAAAAAAACAAACATCTGATCAAAATGCTGTAACTACAGAAAAAGAAGCTGTTGAGAAAAAAGAACAACAACTGAAAGAATCTGAGCAAAAACTAGAACAAAAACAGCAAGAATTACAAAATAACCAACAACAGCAACAAACTCTTATTAACGATCTACATACGAAAGTAGCACAAGTAGATTCAGAGATTGAAGGATTAGAAGAATCCAAAGGTATTTTAGAAAATCAACGTCAAGCTGTTCAAAAAGCAATTGAAGAAGAAAAACGTGCCGAAGAAGCTCGTAAAGCGGAAGAAGCTCGCCAGGCAGAAGAGGCTCGCAAACAACAAGCTACTAAATCTGCTCAAGCAACTCAAGCAGCTCCAACACCACATGATACAAATATCGGTGGCTTTATCAAACCAGCAGCTGGATCAAAAACATCCGGATTCGGTGTACGTTCTTTAGATAACCATAAAGGAATTGACATCGCTGCTTCGGGAACGGTTCCAATTATCGCTGCTGCAGATGGCGTTGTTATTCGCTCAGAATTATCATCTAGTTACGGAAACGTAGTGTACTTATCTCACCGTATAAACGGAAAAACATATACGACAGTATATGCTCATATGAATAGCCGTTCCGTATCGAATGGACAAACTGTAAAACAAGGCGATCAGCTTGGATTTATGGGGAATACGGGCCAATCATACGGACAACATTTACACTTCGAACTTCATCTTGGAGAATGGAATGTCGGCAAGACAAACGCAGTTGACCCATCTCCTTATATCGGATTATAAAAAACCTCGGTGCCTACCGAGGTTTTTTATTTACACTTCACACAATATAGGCATTCTACATAAACTATAACTAAATGCCTATAGTTTACGAGGTGATCCATATGAATACGCAATTACAACAAAAAATAGAAGAAGCTAGAACGACATATATCGGCCGGATATTTACATTTGGCGGCTCAGTTTTATTTTTAATCGGTTCATTCCTCGCAGTCACCACAGCCTATAAAGCGTATAATCAGCTATTACATTCATCAACATAAAAAAGACGGTAGATCCCCGTCTTTTTTATGCAAACATTTTAAATATACCTATCGCATTTAAAAATACAATTATTACAGTTACCGGAATGACATAACGAAGTAAGAAGAACCAAATGTTAAATAACGTTTTCCCTTTCGTTTCCGTCACTTCTAATTCTTTCATCAACAATTCTTTACTCATTTTATTTGGTACAAATAATGAAATAGCTAGTACTCCTAACGGCAGCAATACGTTACTTACTGAAAAGTCGACTAAATCAAAAAATGTTTTCCCGAATATTTTCACGTCACTCATTATTCCAAATGATAACGCTGATGGAATACCGACTGCAAAAATAAGAATACCAATTAATAATGATGCTGACGGACGCTTCTTCTCATTACCTTTCGCAACAGATGCTACTACAATTTCAAGCATTGAAATTGCTGATGTTAAAGTCGCAAAGAAGAATAAAATTAAAAACATAATAAAGAAAAATTGACCAAATGGTATTTTTGCAAATACTGCTGGAAGGACGATAAACAGTAATCCCGGTCCTTCAGTCGGTTTAACTCCTAATGCGAAAATCGCTGGGAAAATTGCTAATCCTGCAAGTACTGTAACAAAAACAGTTAAACTTACAATAGATGTTGCTGATTTCGCTAAATGTTCTTCTTTCTTTAAATACGAACTATACGTTACCATTACCGAGGCACCTACAGTTAGCGAGAAGAAAGATTGTCCCATCGCATATAAAATCGTATCTGCTGTAAGCTTTGAAAAATCTGGCTTTAAGAAGAACTCTACTCCAGCAAAAGCACCATCGAGTGTTAACGCACGAACAATAATCGCTATAAATAAAATAAATAATAGCGGCATCATGTACTTACTTGCCTTTTCTATACCTTTCTCTACACCTTTACTTACGACAAAAATTGTACAAAGCATAAAGATAAATTGTGCTCCAATCGCACTTAACGGATTTGAAATCGTTTCACCAAACAATTGTCCATAATCAGCTACTCCATTCCAGAAACTGCCTGTCACACTATAATATAAATAAAGTAAAATCCATCCACCTACAACACTATAAAAAGATAGTACACTAAAACAAGTAACAACTCCCATACGACCAATCCAAGGATATAATTTGCTATTTGGCACTAATACTTTATAAGCTGTAACCGCCTCTTTTTGCGTGCTACGTCCAATAACAAACTCCGCTATTAGAAGAGGCATACCTATAAATAAAGTTAATAGTAAAAATACAAGGAAGAATGCTCCTCCCCCGCCATTACCTGCAACATATGGAAATTTCCATATCGCACCAAGACCTACTGCGGCTCCGGCTGCTGCGAGTACAAAGCCTATTTTCGACGTCCATTGCTGTGTTTCTTTCATCATAAATTCTCCTTTTCTGAATATTTAAACTTTTGTTAATTATACACTTTCATTTCATACTCGCACACCTCCTTTAGAAAATAAAAAAGTCCTCTACACGCAAATATGCATGTAGAGGACGATATATGTAATGTAAATACCGTGGTACCACCTCAATTGGATTGATAAATCCCACTTGTTCAAGTACAGGAATAATTCCGATACTCTATCCTTTTAACGGCGGAACCCGGGTTGCCTACTACAATGTTCAACATACCTCTCGCAAGCCCATTCTGTATAATTTATCGTACCGGGCTCCCACCTAACCCCAGCTCTCTGAACGCATCAAATATACGTACTCTTCTTGCTCATCGATTTCATCTATTGAAGTTACTTGTGATTATAAATTATATTTTTATATTTGTAAAGCGCACTTTATCTTTTATTATTTTAAAACCTTTTCCTCTAATTCTCGCAAAAAACTTTCTCTTTTCCCCTCGTTTTGCATATATACTGATTTCAACACTTCCTGGAGCAATATATTTCGTTCCCTCTTTTCTAACTGTAAATCTTTTAACTTCACCCTTACTTCATATAAAAAATCTAAATACGATTCATATGTCTCATCATATTTATTTGCAATCTCATCTCGAATTTTTTTTGCGAGCTTCGGGCTCGCTCCCCCAGTAGAAACTGCTATATTAAGCAAACCACGATGAATCGCTGCCGGAAAATGAACATTACCACTTTCCGGATTTGTAATAACATTTACTAATTGATTCTCCGCGGCATCTTCAGCAACTTGTTCATTTAATATTGAATCACTACTCGCTGCAACAACTAAAAAAGCACTTTTAATATCACTTTTTTCATATTCTCTTTGATACCAACGAATTTTCTTTTCTTCCACAAGTTTTACTAAATTCGCATCTAATTCTGGACTGATTACAACTATATCTGCACCTTGTTTGAGTAAAGGAATAATTTTAAATCCTGCAACTTTTCCCCCACCAATAACAACAACACGTTTCTCATTAACTCGCACTGTAAGTGGATACATACTGATCTCCCTTCAATAACTCCGTCGTTTTCTGAATTAACATATCTTGAAACGCTTCATTCTTCCCTAAATATGGACTGATTTTTATCTCTTCCAATTCATATTGGCGCACTTCTTTCTCAATATGTTTCATAAGTAAACCTGTAAATAACAAGTAGGGCAGTACAACGATGTTCTTTTCTTTTCGTTCTACAACTTCCTTTAATTTCTTCTCAAATTTCGGCTCCGCAGCTGCTAAAAAACAAACTTCTACTTTAGCAATTTTTTCTTCTGCTTGAAATAAAGTAGCGATCCGATTTATATCTTGTAAAGTTTCAGGATCGCTACTACCCCTTGCAACGAGTAAAAGTGTTACTTCATCTTTATATTCTTCAATACCACTTCCGTTATATACCGACTTTATAAGCGTCTCTGATACACCAAACGGATTACCATACGTCACCTTAATATTAGGGTATTGATTATTTAACTTTTCTAATTCAAAAGGAATATCATTCTTCACATGGCCTGCTGCTAATAAGAAAACAGGAATAGCAATAATCTCTGTCGCACCACGCTTCGCACATGTACGAAATCCTTCTTCAATAGAAGGATTCGCCAGCTCTAAAAAACAAACTTCTTGAATAGCCGCTTCTATACGGCTCATACATGTCGTAATAAATTGAATTGCCTCTTCTTTCGCTGCCCTCAAACGACTTCCATGACATATATATAAGACGGCTTTCATTTTACAACACTCCACTTACTTGATAAGCATTTTCCGTTTGCTTCTCAAACCAATGGATTTTTTCTCTAAAACGGACAACTTCTCCAATTACAATCATGCTCGGATTTTGAATTTGCTCTTTTTTCGCAACATCTACAATTGTCCCTAACGTTCCAACAACTGTGCGCTGCATAGACGTCGTCCCCTGCTCAATAATAGCAACTGGCGTACTTTTATCTTTTCCATGCTTCATCAGTTGTTCGCATATGTAGGGTAAATTACTAACCCCCATATATACAGCTAACGTCTCTACACCTTTCGCTAAATTTTCCCATTTCACTTCTTCTTTAGCACCTTCTTTCCTATGCCCAGTCACAATAGCAAAACTTGCACTTGCATCACGGTGCGTCACTGGAATACCAGCATAAGCAGGTACAGCTATTCCAGACGAAATGCCTGGGACGATTTCAAATGGTACACCTTGCTTTGCTAATGCTTCCGCTTCTTCTCCTCCTCTACCAAATACAAATGGATCACCGCCCTTAAGCCTCGTTACAACTTTTCCTTTTTTCGCATATTTAATAAGAAATGTGTTAATTGTCTCTTGCTTCATCGTGTGATAATTCGGGAGTTTCCCGCAATAAATTAAATCCGCTTCAGGCTTTGCATATGAAAGCAATTCTTTATTCACGAGACGGTCATATAAAATAACATCTGCCTTCTCAATACATTTCAATCCTTTAACAGTAATTAAATCCGGATCGCCAGGACCCGCTCCAACTATATACACCTTCCCCATCATCTCTCCTCATTTCTTCTATTAAAATGAAACTTCCATTCGTATATAAGAATGGAAGTTTTTATTTTTTCGTATTACTGATCTCTACTCATGAATAACAAATGCCGCACCTTTTCGAATCTTCTTTTTTTCAAATAAGGAGATTTCCTTTACTTCTGGCAACGGTAAAAAATGCTTTTCAAGCTCAATCTCCGCAAGCTTAAATGCCTGCTCTTCACTTTGAGCAACAACAACAATCGGAACGATATTATTCGCTAATACAGCTTCAAATCGATATAATTCCATATTGCCCCTCCTAAGACGCTATTACTTCTTCTAACACGTTATTTAAAGCTATTTGCAATGTATCTACACCGATACGTCCGACAAAATCATAAAATGTTTCGGCAGGTAACTTATTCTCTTTAAAATAACTTATAAATGATGCGAGTACATCCGGTAAATCCTCGCCATCTATTTTCCCTTTTAACTTTTGATTATAGGCACCGCCATCTAACAACGTTCCACCTACATATATTTCAAATGCTTCAACAATCCCTTTTTCCTTCGTTTTCATTTTTACCCCTTGTAATCCGATGTCAGCAATTTGACGTTGACCACATGAATTTGGGCATCCTACCATATGAATTCGAACTGGAACATCAAGTGCAATTTCTGTATCTAAGTATTCTGCAATTTTCCGTAATCTTTCTTTCGTTTCTACTAGAGCAAGATTGCAATATTCAATACCAGTACATGAAACCGCATGACCAATAAATGATTTCGGACTTGCAGATATCGCTTCAAACAACGGTTCACTTAATAAACCCGTTACATTTTCTGGTGGAACATTCGGAATGATGAAGTTTTGTGAGTTACACGTACGAATTTGTCCATTTCCATACTGCTTTGCAATTCTTGCAATCTCAAACATTTCTTTTGCATGTAAACGACCTACCGGCACATTAAAACCGACATATTTTAATCCATCTTGTTTTTGATCTTGAACACCATAAAAATAGCCTGCATTCCATCCTTTAAGTGCACTTTCTCCTTTACTTTGCAATGGTCCTGTATACTCTATTAGTTTCTCTTTAAATTTCTCTGCTCCCCAGTCTGCAACAAGAAATTTCAAACGAGCTAAATGACGTTTCTCGCGATATCCAAAATCACGGAATATAGTAGCAATCCCAATTGCTACCGCCTTCACTTCTTCTGGTAAAACGAACACATCTAATTCATCAGCTAAATATGGACGGGCTGATAATCCACCGCCTACTTTTATATGAAAACCAACTTTTTTCTCACCATCTATTTCTTTCGTAGCAGGTGTAAATGCAACACAGTTAATCTCTGCGTTTGCCGAGTTATAAACGTTAGAACTAATAGACATTTTAAATTTACGTGGTAAGTTAGAAAACTCTTCATTATGTTGGAAATAGTCATATACCTCCTTCACAATATGCGTTGTATCAAACAGTTCATTCGCATCAATTCCTGCAAGTGGATTACCTGTAATATTACGTGTTATATCACCACACGCCCCTGCTGAAGATAACCCAACTCTTGCTAATCTTTTAAAAATATCTGGCATTTGCTGAATTTCTAACCAGTGAAACTGAATCGCCTGTCTTGTCGTAATATCTATTACATCACGTCCATAATCCTCAGCGATAGAAGCAAGCACTTCCGCCTGCGCATTTGTAATAATCCCTGAAGGAATATTTACACGCATCATAAAATAGCCAGCTTCTTTCGGTCTTTGCAAATACAATCCTGCCCATTTAAATGCGTCCCACTCTTCTTTCGGAATAGATTCGAATCCATTTTCCGCATAGTAAGGAATATCATTAAAAATTTCCAAACCATCTTTTGCTAATTTATTTTTCTCAGTCTGATTTAATTTTTCATTATTAGCCCATACTTTTTCATAACTCATTTTTAAATCCCCCTATATAAAGTGAAACTTTAATCAACCCTCACCAATCGGGCATTTACAGCCTGCTCCAGCCGAATTTTGAGGTGGGCGTTTTACTTCCCAGCAAACAACGGGACAAAACTACGCTCTTGTAAGTACTTCACGATTTGTTCTGCACATTCTTCAATAGAATACTTGTGCGTTTCTACAATTAATTCCGCTCGATCTGGTTCCTCATACGGTGAATCAATACCTGTAAAATCTTTAATATCACCTTGTCTCGCTTTTTTGTATAACCCTTTTGGATCACGTTTTTCACACTCTTCAATTGGACATTTTACAAACACTTCTATAAACTCATCTGCCGCTAATAGATCCCTAACTTGTTTGCGATCTACTCGAAATGGTGAAATAAATGCTGTAAGGACAACTGTTCCTTGATCTACAAATAACTTTGCCACTTCGCCAATACGTCTTATATTTTCCATGCGATCACTTTCAGAAAATCCTAAGTCTTTATTTAAACCGTGGCGAATGTTATCCCCATCCAGCACATAATTTCCAATATTCTTTTCAAACAGTTTACGAGCGACCGCATTCGCTACTGTAGATTTACCCGAAGCTGATAAACCAGTAAACCAAATTACAAAACTGTGATGTCCATTCTTCACTCTTCTATCATCTTTTGAAACCGAAGCTATATGCCAAGTAATATTCGTATCCATCTCGTTCTCTCCCTATTCTGTTACTACTTCTTTTTTTAAACCTTTAATTAGCACTTCTACTACTTCTTTACGACTAAATGTACTTGGCGGAATCTCACCGTTTCTTAATAATTCTCTTACTTTCGTACCCGATAAAATAACATGATCTTCTTTTCCGTGCGGACATGTTTTCGTTGAAGCCATCGCTTCACATTTCGTGCAGTAAAAACTATGTTCAAAGAATAGTGGTGTAATGCCTAACTCTTCTATCGTAAAATTCGTGAAGATTTCTTGCGCTTCGTATGTTCCGTAATAATCTCCTACTCCGGCATGATCACGCCCTACAATAAAGTGTGTACATCCAAAATTCTTTCTTACTAACGCATGAAATATAGCTTCCCTTGGTCCTGCGTAACGCATTGCAGCAGGAAATACACTTAAAAAGACACGATTTTTCGGATAATAGTTTTGAAGGAGTACTTCATAGCTTTCCATTCTTACATCAGCAGGAATATCATCCGATTTCGTTTCTCCAACGAGTGGATTTAAAAAGAGACCATCTACAATTTCAAGAGCAGATTTTTGAATATACTCATGGGCACGATGTACCGGGTTTCTCGTTTGAAATCCGACTACTGTTTTCCACCCACGTTTTTTAAATTCTTCTCTCGTTTCAATTGGGTCTAAACGATAAGAAGGAAATTGATTATTTTCAAAGCGTTTTGTTAGAATAATAGTTCCTCCAACGTAAACGTTTGGCCGTTCATATAACTTTTTCACTCCTGGATGAACCTCATCCGTTGTTTTATATACAAGTAACGCTTCTTTTTCTTTATCTGGTACGAAAATATCTTCTATTTGAATAACACCATATATATTTCCATTGTTGACAAGCTTTACTTCCTCTCCAGTCTTCAGGCTTTCTGCGACTTCTTCTGTTACCGGTAATGTAATCGGTATACTCCACACACTACCATTTGCTAAACGAAGCGTTTCTACGACTGAATCATAATCTTCCTTCCCTAAAAAACCAGTAAGCGGGCTATATCCACCTGTCGCCAATAGTTCTAAATCACTTAAAGCAATATTGTCTAATTTAATTTCTTTTTCAATTTGTGATACCTCATATGTCTCATCTATACGGTTTACTAATTCGTTTACTGTGCTCATTTTCTATATCCCCTCTTAGCTTTATTTCAAGATTCATCTTATTGATAATGAAGACCACATTCGGTTTTCATTTTCCCAGCCCATCTACCATCTCTTGAATCGCCACCATCCCCTACAGGTAAAGTACATTTCTCACACCCAATACTTGGATAGCCAACATCATGCAACGGGTTATACGGCAAGCTATGTTTGTATACATATCGCCAAACTTCTTTCCACGTCCAATGAATGAGTGGACAAACTTTAATAGATTGAAAACGATGATCTTGATTTATAAACTTTGTATGCTTACGTGTTTCTGATTGTTCCCTTCTTAAGCCCGATATCCATGCTTTTTCCACGACTAATGATTTTTCTAAAGGTAAAATTTTTCTAATCTTACAACAAAGATTCGGATTGCTCTCCCACAGTTTTTCACCATGCAACTTCGCCTGTTCATCAAGTGTAAGTTCTGGCTGTTTTTCTATAATATTCAATGAAGGAAATCGTTCCCTCACTCTTTGAATTAATTCATACGTTTCTTGAAAATGAACATTTGTATCTAAAAATACAACTTTAGCAGATGGATTTACTTGGTTTATAAGGTGCAGCAATACCATACCTTCCACCCCAAAGCTACATGCATAGACGATTTCATCTTTATACTCTTCATAAGCCCAATTTAATACTGATAACGCGCCTTTTGTTTCATCTTCTTCCGAAAATGAAACAACATTTTCTTCCCACGTTTCATACGTCAACATGTTTTTTCCCCCTGTAAAAGCAAAAAGACGGTTTTAACCTAATGAAAATAGGTTAAAACCGCCTCTAGTTTTCCTAGTCAGCGCTTTTCACTTTAAACGTACTTTTTCACTTTTCTCTAACTGAATTACTTTTCCATCTTGCACAACAATTGTAATTGAACCATATTTCATATCAGCAAGCATCGCTTCAATCTTCTCGGATACTTCATCAAAATGTTCCCGTACACTCACGCGAACAGCCCCCCTTTTTATTCATAAAAAAAATCTTTCCCATTTCGAAAAGACTGTTCGGTAATATATTTTACCTTATCTTTCAAAATGGATTCCATTTTGCTGGATTTAGCACCTTGCTTTCTATAAGCAGGTTGCCGAGCTTCTTCGGGCCAGTTCCCTCCGCTTCTCTTGATAAGCTTTGTATTTGTATTTTATCACAATTCTGATTTTTTTCAATCCTAGTTTTCCGATATATTTTAATTATTTTATTTTACAAAAAAGGAATTGCCCATCCGAACAACTCCTTTTCTATTTAGACAAGCTCTTTAATACGTATGCGATCGTTCCCAATAATATTTTCATATGTTTCGCGTTCCACAACTACTTGCGATGTTCCGCCTTTTGCAAAGACCACGGCTGGTCTTCGAATCCGATTGTAATTATTCGCCATCGAATACCCGTAGGCTCCTGTACAGGAAACTGCTAGTAAATCAGCAGAAGCGACTTTTGGTAAATGAATATCCCAAATCAACATATCTCCACTCTCACAGCATTTCCCAGCAATCGAAACGAGTTCCTCATTCTCATCATTCCCTCGATTCGCTAACATTGCTTCATAACGCGCACTATATAAAGCAGGTCTTAAATTATCTGTCATTCCACCATCGACTGATACATATTTCCGAATACCAGGAATATCTTTCACAGATCCAACTGTATAAATTGTTGTCCCAGCATCACCTACAATGCTACGGCCTGGTTCAATCCATATTTCTGGCAATGGATATTCACATACAGTAAATTGTTCTCTCACTGCACTTGTTACAGCTCGCACATATGTCTCAAGAGTTAATGGTGTATCCGACTCTGTGTAGCGTATTCCAAATCCCCCGCCTACATTTAACACTTTTACTACATAGTTTGTTTGCTCTCTCACTTCTTCTAAAAATTGGCGAAGAACTTCAATTGCTCGAACAAAACCAGCTGTTTCAAATATTTGCGATCCGATATGTGAATGAATCCCTAGCACATTATAATTTGATTTTTGTAAAGCAAATCCAATTGCCTGCATCGCTTGACCGTTTGAAACGCCAAATCCAAATTTCGAATCATCTTGGCCTGTTGTAATATATTCATGTGTGTGCGCCTCTACTCCAGGTGTTACACGAATTAATATGTTCACAAATTTTCCATGTTGCATCGCTAAATCGTGTAAAATTTCTAATTCAAAGAAATTATCTACGACAAAACAACCAATATTCGCCTGAAGAGCCATCACTATCTCTTCTTCTGTTTTATTATTTCCATGAAAATGAATACGTGATGCTGGAAATCCAGCTTGGAGCGCAGTATATAATTCTCCCCCAGAAACAACGTCTAATGACATATTCTCTTCACGAGCTACTCGGCACATCTCCATGCACAAGAACGCCTTGCTTGCATATGCTACTTGATAAGAGAAACCACTTTCTTTAAAAGCACGATGAAACGCTCGGCATTTTCCTCGAATAGACTCTTCATCGTATACATAAAGTGGTGTTCCGTATTGCTTTGCTAGCTGCGTCGTATCGCACCCTCCAATTTCTAAGTGTCCTTGCCCATTAATTCGGCTTGTGCCGTGTAAATACATTTAAATTCCTCCCTTATTTCCTCTAAAACTCATAACCCCAATCTTCTATTCATTGCAGCACGCTTTTAGATAGACAAAAAACGCGCGGAACAATGTTCACACGCGTTTCTTATTAGGAAAAATATATATTGAAAAAATAAACGAGTTGTTATCTCCTCAAAATAAGAAACCGCATCAACATCTCCAAATAGCTCTCCATAAAATAAATCTTATGACAGTACTACATTTATTCAATGTAGTCCCAATATATGAATAAGATGGTTATTCTTATATTTCGGCAATAGTCCCTTTCAACCTATGATCACAGATTCCATTAAATCTCCCATAGCTTACTCTTTCCTATCGCGGCCTCTACCTTTGAGAGTAGATGAGGTAAGTCTATTTAATTTTCAAACATCTAATTGTTGCTATTAACAATACCAAAGGACCATTTTATTTGTCAAACAATTTTTTATATTGTTTTTTTACAGTTTAATTTTGTATCGTTTGGTAAGCGCTTTACTGAAATCTTTGTCACTTCCCATTCGCCTTCTTCGTTATTAAATGTAATCGTTACCTTCTCAAATGGTGGAGCAATTTTCCCAGCAACACGTTCATACTTTGTCACTTCAATACTTGCTTGAAATAAATATGTACCGCTATACACTTTTTTTAAACTAATAATTTTAGGACATTGATAAGGTTTCAAACTTCCATATTGTTTTTCAATTGCTTTATTTATTTTTGGAAATAAAACAGAATAAAGTGCATCTTCCATAAGAGGTGCATCATATTGAGCTACCGACACACTCGGTGAAGTAAAAAGTATAACACTACTGCATGCTATAAAATATAATAATTTTCGCATTATAACCTCCGTATATCACGCGATTCTTTCTACGTACGATAATTATCATACATAGAAATTCTGTTTTATTGTCTCCCACCAATCTTTTTCTACTCGATTATTATAAAAAAGCCCACAACCCCCTTTTATTTTCGTATAATGATACTCATAGTATAATAATCATAATAACAAAGGACTGTTCGTATATATAAAAGGAGTCGTTAAGCAAACTGACTCACAAGAACTGTCATGCTTTTTAGGAGAGGAGTATATTATGCTACAACATCTGTTTCCAAAACTGCGATTTGCACTCGTTGCAGTCGTTTTACTATGGATTAAAACATATATTGTGTACAAGCTAGCATTTGATATTAAAATTGATAATTTCTTTGAAGAATTCATGCTTTTTATTAATCCACTAGCTGCGTTACTTTTATTTTTCGGCTTAGCTTTACTTGCATCTAAGCACCGAAACCGAATTATAATTGGAATCAGTTTTATACTGTCATTTATTTTATTTGGAAACGCAATGTTTTATGGGTTCTATAACGATTTCGTTACTTTCCCGGTTTTATTCCAAACAAACAATATGGCTGATTTAGGGACAAGTATAAAAGAACTCTTTACGTACAAAACATTACTTTTATTTGCAGATGCAATTATTTTAATGTTTATTTCGCGTAAATTCCCATCATTTGGCGACAAAACACCACTTTCCCGCTCAGAGAAGCGAACTTTCTTTAGCGGTGTAACAGCTTTATTAGCACTACAAATTGTTGTATCAGTTATTTATAAACCACAAATGTTCTCACGCTCATTTGACCGTCAAACTGTTGTGAAAAATTTAGGTTTATACACATATCATCTATTTGATATTACACTTCAATCCAAGTCTTCAGCTGAGCGTGTATTTGCAAGTGGCGATGGATTTTCTGAAATTAAGAACTATACAGACTCAAAAGACAAGCAAGTTGATAAAAACTTATTTGGAGCTGCAAAAGGTAAAAATGTAATTTTAATTTCAATGGAATCTACACAAAGCTTTGTTATTAATAAAAAAATAAATGGAAAAGAAATTACACCATTTTTAAATGAATTTATTAAGGATAGCTTCTATTTCGATAACTTCTATCATCAAACTGGACAAGGTAAAACTTCTGATGCTGAATTTATCGTTGAAAACTCACTTTACCCACTAGATCGTGGTTCTGTATTCTTTACTCATGCAACAAATGAATACACAGCTACACCAGAACAATTAAAGAAATACGGATATTCTTCTGCCGTCTTCCATTCAAACGATAAAACGTTTTGGAATCGGGATGTAATGTATCCTACACTTGGATATGATCGTTACTTTAATTTAAATGATTACGTAGGAACGGAACAAATGTCTGTCGGTTGGGGATTAAAAGATAAAGAGTTCTTTGAACAATCTATTCCAAAGTTAAAATCTTTACCGCAACCGTTCTATACAAAATTTATTACATTAACAAATCATTTTCCGTTTCTTCTAAATCCGGAAGACCAATATGTTGATGAATTCAACTCAGAAAGTGGTGTTGTAAACCGCTACTTCCCAACTGTTCGTTACACAGATGAAGCTCTTAAATTATTTATTAAACAATTAAAAGAAGAAGGACTGTATGATAATTCCGTTATTGTCATTTATGGTGATCATTATGGTATTTCCGAAAACCATAACGCAGCTATGGCACAGTTCCTAGGAAAAGATACTATTACACCATTCGATTCTATGCAATTACAACGCGTTCCTCTTATTATTCATGTGCCTGGTCAAGAAGGAAAAGTTGTTTCTAAAGTATCTGGTCAAATTGATATTAAACCAACGCTCCTTCATTTACTTGGTATTAAAACAAATAAATCCGTTGAATTTGGAACTGACTTATTTATTAAAGAAAAAGACCCGCTTATGGTAATGCGTGATGGTAGCTTTGTTTCTGAAGAGTATGTTTATACAAAAAATATGTGCTACAAAAGAAGTACGGGTGAAGAAGCTGACATGACGCTATGTCAGCCGTATGTTGAAAAAGCAAAAACAGAATTAAAACTCTCCGATAAATTAATTTATGGAGATTTATTACGTTTCGATCCTAATAATCGATATAAAACCGGAACGATGACAACGAAATTTGAATAGTAAAGGAAGCAACTTTATACAAGTTGCTTCCTCTTTTTATTTTCACTTAATTTATTCCTCATCCTTCTATGAAATCTTTCACAAATTGGTAATTTCTTTCGTATGAGGAATAAATTTATGGTATGATAAAATAAGTAAACTTTCATACACTAATTAAGAATTTATTACAGAAAGCAAGGGATCAGATTTTGTATAGAGCAGCTATTCCAAACTTATTTACGCTCGGAAATTTATATAGCGGATTTTTATCAATCGGCTATGCATCTTTAGGATATTATAAATCAGCTGCTATTTTAGTACTTATCGGGATGATGTTAGATAGTCTTGATGGTCGTGTTGCTCGTTTATTACGTGTTGATTCACAAATGGGAAAAGAGCTCGACTCGCTTGCAGATGTCGTAACATTTGGTGCAGCACCTGCTGTTTTAATGTATTACACATCTTTCTCAAACTACGGAATCATCGGATTATACATAGCGGGATTATTCCCTCTTTTCGGGGCATATCGTTTAGCACGATTTAATGTAACACCATCTTCTACTTCAATGAAATATTTCACTGGAGTACCGATTACAGCAGCGGGAGGGCTTGTTGCTTTCTTAACATTATTTTCACATACCATTCCAAAAATCGTTCTTATTACCGTATTTGTAACGTTCGCATTTTTAATGGTGAGCCGCATTCGTATCCCAAGTTTAAAAGATGTACCAATTCCACGATATAGCATCATTATTACACTATTTTTAGTTGGAATCATTATTACAATGTATCAAACAGGATTTGGCAATTTTTCTGTTTTCTTATTCATTGCCATTCCACTATATATTTTGTACATGTTATCTCAATTCATTAGACAAAGACCGTCTAAAAAAGCGAATAAAGAAAAATAAGAAACCTTCCGAGTCCGGAAGGTTTCTTTTTATTTTGTGACTAATACCTTTTGATTTACAGGTGTTACTGGCTCTTCGCCGTTTAATACAGCTAAAATATTTCTGACAGCCATTTCAGCCATCGCATCACGAGTTTCAAACGTTGCATTCCCTACGTGTGGAGCAAGCACTACATTCTTTAATTCTTTTAGCTCTTCTGTAATTTTCGGTTCAAATTCAAACACATCAAGAGCTGCCCCTTCAATTTCATTCGTTTTTAATGCATGAGCAAGTGCCGCTTCATTCATAATTGGTCCACGTGAAGCATTTACAATATACGCTGTTTTCTTCATCATTTTAAACTGCTCTTCATCAATCATATGATGTAATTTTGGATTATAAGCACAGTTAATTGTAATAAAATCTGCTGTTTGTAATAATTCTTCCAACGTCACATACGTTGCTCCCAGTTCACTTTCAGCTTCAAGCTTACGATTTGGCCCTGTATATAAAACACCCATTCCAAATGCTCTCGCACGTTTTGCAACAGCCTTCCCGATTTCTCCAAGACCAATAATTCCAATTGTCTTACCGTGGACTTCTCGTCCTAAGAAAAATAACGGTGCCCATCCGTTAAATCCAGTCGTACGACATAACGTATCCCCTTCAGGAATTCTACGCGCCGCTGCTAAAAGAAGTGCAAATGTTAATTCTGCAGTCGCTTCCGTTGATACTTTCGGTGTATTCGTTACTGCAATTCCTTTTTCCCCAGCATACGTGTAATCAATATTGTCGTAACCAGCACCATAGTTTGCAACAATCTTTAAATGAGGCGCTGCATCAATAACTTCTTTTGGCACCTTTGTTGAAAGTAAACTTAACAATGCATCTTTATCTTTTACACGCTCTGTTAATTCATCTATAGAAATTAACTCCTCTTTATCGTACATTTCTACATCATGATCTTTTAATAGTTCTAATCCAATTTCTGGAATTTTTCCCGCTACTAATATTTTTGCCACTACTAACACCTCTTCTATAGAAAATAAGATATCTCTTATATTTCATTGTAAGAAATCCATATATAAAAACCAAGGAATTTGATTATAGTTTTGAAAATCGACACTTTTCCATAAAAAAAGAGGAGATACAACTCTCCCCTCTTCTTACGCTTTTTCCTGCGATTCTTTTCCGAGCTTCACATCAATAGTTCCTTCTGCAACCGTATCGCTAATTTGCTCCTCAATAACCGATTGAGATGCAGCATTCGTTTCAGACGTATAAGCTTGTTGCTGTGCAACTTGTACATTTTGTTTATTTTGTTGTTTCGCCATTTCTTACCCTCCTTTTCATTCTTTCTTATTTTGAACAAAAAGGACGGTTTTCATCAAAAAATCGCGTTTCATTTTAAATTTGTTACTTCTTCTTCAAGCAACCTCATTACTCTTGCTCGCTTCGTAAATGTTGCGACCTGAGTAACACCGTGAGCTCGTAATGTTTGTACATTTTCTTGTACATAATTCCCTAAATCATTTGGATAATGGGCATCCGAAGAAATCGTAATTGGAACACCATACTTAGCTAATACTTGTAAATATAGTGGACTTGGGCACATCTCACGAACAGGGTAACGATAGTACAGTCCTGCATTTATTTCTGTTGCCGTATTCGTTTCTACTAACGCACAGGCAATTTCCTTATAATAAGAAAGCTGTTCATTCTCATCCAATCGATAATTAAATACTTTTATATTATCAAGATGAGCGATAATATCAAATAACTCTGTATGAATCGCACTCTCAACTGTTTTAAAAAACGTATCGTATAATGTGCGTAGGTCATGCACCTCAAAATATTCTTTCGTATCCGGATTATCAAATCCCCAGCCATTTAGAAAATGAACGGAACCAATTACATAATCAAAGTCTCCTAGCGCTAATAATTCTTTTAACTCTCCTTCACAATCAAGAAAATAATCCGCTTCAATTCCAAGTTTAAGTGTGACACCTCTTTTACTCCATCGTTCTTTCGCTTCTTCAATTGCCTTTGTAAAATCATACAGTGAAACTACCCTTACTTGATCTAACCATTCCTTCTGTATACGACCAAGCTTAGAATCACTAATATCTACATATTTTTCATAATATCCTTTCGCTTCATGAAAACGATATAGATGATCAACAATTCCCACTTCTTTTATTCCTTTTCGCACAGCTTCTTCTAAATAGAGATCCATCCATTCTTTTGTAAATGGCCCTTCCTTCACACGCTTTTGCAAACGCTCTTGTGTTTTCATAAGCCAATCAATAGAATGCCTTTCTTGAAGCGGTTCATAACATTCCAACGCTTCATTTATTTTAGCAAGCCATCTTATTGAATACGGTCCTTCTTCTAAGTGAAGATGATAATCTACTTTCATATACATTCCCCCTTATAATGTATCTATTTCCCTTCTATCCCCAACTCTCGAAAGCTTTCCATTTCGTTCTTTCACCTCTCGCATGACATCTTCCAATGCAATATTTTTTTCAGCCAATAAAACGAAACAGTGATAAAATACATCAACCATTTCTTTCACTACTTCTTCTTTATCATTATTTTTACATGCGATAATTACTTCAGCGCACTCTTCACCAATTTTCTTTAAAATTTTATCTTCTCCTTTTGAAAATAAATAATTTGTATACGATTCAGGAAGTGGGCTTTCCTTTCGTTCTTCAATTGTTTTATACAGCAACTTAAAGGCATTTTCCATATGTATCCCCCCTATATAATTTGATAGTGAAAGCATGTCTTCTCCCCCGTATGACAAGCAGGCCCTACTTGTTTCACATTCACAACAATTGAATCTTGATCACAATCTAAGTATAGAGATTGCACATATTGAACATTCCCTGATGTTTCTCCCTTATTCCATAACGACTGCCTCGAACGAGAATAAAACCATGTTCTTTTCGTCTCTAACGTTTTTTCATATGCGTCTTCATTCATATAAGCTAGCATTAAAACTTCTTTCGTACCTTCTTCGATGACAATTGCTGGTATTAATCCTTTTGAAAAATTAGGTTTCATAACCGCACCTCAACATTTGCATCTCTTAATTTTCGCTTTACACTCTGCACTGTCGCCTCACCATAATGAAATATGGATGCCGCTAACGCTGCATCAACCGTTGTCTTTTGAAAAACTTCTATAATGTGATCCGTATGACCACAGCCCCCTGATGCGATGACTGGAATGGAAACACTTTTTGAAATCTCTTCTGTTAAACGAAGATCATATCCACTTTTCGTTCCATCTGCATCCATACTCGTTAACAAAATTTCACCCGCCCCGAGCTTAACAACACGCTTCGCCCATTCTATAGCATCCATTTCTGTGTCAACTCTTCCACCGTTGACGTATACGTTCCATTTATCTTCCGCTACTTTTCTAGCGTCAATTGCGACGACAATACATTGTGATCCAAAGTGTTCTGCCCCTTCTTCGATTAGCTTCGGGTTTCGCACTGCCGCTGAGTTTATTGAAACTTTGTCTGCTCCAGCTCTTAGTAAATTGTACATATCTTTCACACTTGAAATCCCCCCGCCAACCGTAAGAGGAATAAATACTTTTGCTGCTGTTTTTTCTACAACATCTATAATCGTTTTTCTTCCTTCATGGGTCGCCGTAATATCTAAAAATACGATTTCATCTGCCCCTGCCTCGTTATATGCTTCAGCTATTTCAACCGGATCACCGACATCTTGTAATCCTATAAAATTTACACCCTTTACGACTCGCCCTTCTTTCACATCTAGACATGGAATAATTCGTTTCGCTAACATAACTTCGTTACCTGTAATACTTCTTCTAAATCAATCTTTTTCTCGTAAAGCGCCTTTCCAATTATGACACCATATATATTCATATCATTTAACTTTTTCACATCTTGAATAGATGCCACTCCTCCAGAGGCAATGAGACGAATGCCCACACTTTTTTGAAGTAACGTCAATTGTTCAAAATTTGGCCCTGCAAGCGTCCCGTCTTTCGAAATGTCTGTAAACACAATCGTTTGAACACCTAAACTTTCCATTTGTTTCGCTAAACTAATATAAGAAATTTCAGACAAATCAAGCCAACCTCTCGTTGCTACGAAACCATTTTTCGCATCAATTCCAACAATGATTTTCTCTTTATATAGATGAACTGCTCCCTCTAAAAATGACTTATCATAAAGAGCCGCTGTTCCTAAAATCACTTTTTCTACACCTACTGACAATAACTTCTCCACCGCTTTAAGTGAACGAATTCCTCCTCCCACTTGCACAGGAATACGTACCGCCTTGCAGATTTTTTCAATGACGAGAAAATTTAGCGACTCGCCAGCAATTGCACCGTCTAAATCAACAATGTGTAGTATTTCCGCTCCAAGCTTTTCAAATATGATCGCCTGCGCTACCGGATCTTCATTCATCACCGTTTCTTTACTAAACTCTCCTTGATAAAGTCTAACGCATCGCCCTTCCTTTAAATCGATAGCCGGGAAGATTTCCATGCTTCTACCACCCCTTGAAAATTTTTTAATATTTGCATGCCAATTTCACCACTTTTTTCTGGATGAAACTGTGCACCAAATACATTTCCTTTCGCTACAAACCCTGGTACTTGCATTCCATAATCACTTACTCCGCATACAATTTCATCTGGACAATCCGCGTAATATGAATGAACATAATACACGAAAGAACCATCTACTAATCCATTCCAAAGCGGAAATTCTCTTTCCTTCCTTAATTCATTCCATCCCATATGAGGAATTTTATACGAAACTTTTAACTTACGAATTTCCCCTGGTAGTAAACCTAACCCACTACAACCTTTTAGTTCCTCACTTCGTTCAAATAAAAGCTGCATGCCCAAACATATACCGAGGAGTGGTTTTCCTATATCACAAACTTCTTTTAGTACACACACTAAATCTCTTTCTTCTAATACTTCCATCGCTTTCGGAAATGCACCTACTCCCGGTAAAATCACGCCATCGCTTCTCAATATCTCTTCTTTATCACTCGTTACAATGTGCTCTGCCCCAATATATTTTAATGCTTGCTCTACACTACGAATATTCCCCATTCCATAATCTATAATGGCAATCAATTACAACATCCCTTTCGTTGAATTTACACCAGTAATGTTGGCATTTTTTTCGACCGCTTCTCTAAGCGCTCTACCAAAAGCTTTAAATAATGCTTCAATTTTGTGATGTGTATTACTTCCATATAGAACGCGCGCATGTAATGTAATATTGGCAGCATGTGCAACTGCTCTAAAAAATTCTTCCGTCAATTCTGTATCAAAATCCCCGAGCTTCGGATTTGTTAATTCCCCTTGAAATACACAATATGAGCGTCCACTTATATCAATTGCGACAAATCCTAAAGATTCATCCATCGGTACATACGCTGAACCGTAACGATTAATTCTCTCTTTATTTTGCAATGCTTCTTTCAAGCAATTTCCGAGTACAATTCCAACATCTTCAACGGTGTGATGTGCATCGACAAATACATCACCTTCTGCCTCAACTTGCAATCCAAATCTTCCATGTCTAGCAAATAAAGTCAGCATATGATCGAAAAAACCAATCCCCGTTTGAATAGATACATTCGTACTTTCATCAAGCTGCAAACTTAATTTAATTTTTGTTTCTGTCGTCTGACGTACTTGACTGGACTGACGCATTATTTTTCCTCCTCTAACCTTATTTGGATTGCTCTCGCATGTGCATGTAACCCTTCTTTATTTGCAAGCTCTACAATATGATGCTGTACATTTTTTAATGCTTCCTCCGTATAAGAAATAAAACTTGATTTTTTCACGAAATCATCGACTGATAACGGAGAAAAAAATCTTGCCGTTCCGCTCGTTGGTAATACATGATTCGGTCCCGCCAAATAATCCCCGAGCGGTTCAGGTGCATATGGCCCAAGGAAAATAGAGCCTGCATGTTTCACATAATCTAGAGCATTCATCGGTTCTTTTATATGTAACTCTAAATGTTCTGGAGCAATTTCATTTGATAACTTTAGTGCCTCCTCTAAAGAAGGAACGATAAAGATGGCTCCATTTCTATTTATTGATTCACGTGCAATTTCACTTCTTGGTAACATTTCTAACTGTCTTTCTACCTCTTTTTCTACTTCTTTAGCTAGTTCCATATTCGTTGTAATACAAATTGCCGTTGCTCTCTCATCATGCTCTGCTTGCGATAATAAATCCGCTGCGATATATTTTGCATTACCTGTTTCATCCGCGACAACTACAATTTCTGATGGACCAGCAATCATATCGATATTTACTATTCCGTATACTTCTCGTTTCGCTAGAGCGACGTACAAATTTCCCGGTCCAACTATTTTATCCACTTTCGGAATCGATTCCGTCCCGTATGCTAAAGCCGCAATTGCTTGCGCGCCACCTATCGTATAAATTTCATCTACCCCCGCAAGATTTGCAGCAGCTAATATATGAGGATCAATTCCTTCTTTCCTCGGCGGTGTTACCATTACAATCTTTTTCACACCTGCGAGTTTCGCCGGCAATACATTCATTAATACTGAAGAAGGATATGAGGCTGTCCCACCCGGTACATATACACCTATATTTTCTAATGGCCGAATGAGCTGTCCTCTAATTATGCCTTTACTTTCACAATCGAATATTGAGTACTTCTTTTGCTTTTCGTGATACGAAACAATGTTTTTCTTCGCCTCTTTTAAAGCTTCTAAAAATGAATTCTCTACAAGCATACTCGCTTGCTGTATTTCTTCTTCACTTACACAAAAATCTTTCATCTCTACACCATCAAACTTTTTTGTATAGAAAGATAAAGCCTCATCTTTCCCTTCCCTTACATTTCTAATGATTTCTCTTACACTTCTTTGAACAGTTTCTTCTATTATATTAGCGTTTTCTCTTAGCACTTTTATTTTAGATAATGCCTCCTTAAAGTCTTCATAAATGATTTCCATTTTAAGTCCTCCTATTTCCCTGATAAGATTTCTTGCTCCATCATATTTACAATACTGAATATTTCGTCTTTTTTAGTTTTTAAGGCCGCCTTATTTACAATCATCCGAGCCGATATAGAGTGCATTTCCTCAAATACAATAAGTCCATTCTCTTGTAATGTTTTTCCTGTTTCAACAATATCTACAATTGCATCTGCCAATCCAAGAAGAGGAGCGATTTCTACAGAACCTTCTATTTTAATAATTTCTACGTCCTCTCCCTTATCATGAAAATAAGTAGAAGTAATATGTGGGTATTTCGTAGCAATTCTTTTCTTCCGGTAACTTTTCGGATTATACGTAGGAATAGAAGCAACACAAAACTTACAAATCCCTACTCCTAAATCCAGCATTTCATAAATATCTTTCTCGTTTTCCATTAAAATATCTTTTCCAACGATCCCAATATCAGCTACCCCATGTTCTACATAAGTAGCAACATCAACCGCTTTTACTAAAATAAATGAAACATTTGTATTTTTACTTTGAAATACAAGCTTCCGACCTTTATTTTTGAGTTCCGAACAATCAATTCCAATCTGCTCAAAGAGTGGAATTACATGTTTTTCTAATCTTCCTTTCGTTAACGCAATTTGAATGTTACGCATGAAGTCTCTCCTTCTTTCTGGACTACCCATTTCTCATTCCACACATATTCCACTAAGTATTCATTCTTTGCCTCAACGACCGTTCCTATTTTATTTTTTCTTGCAAATTGAAAGGTATCGCTTAAATTAGAGAATAGAGATAACCAGGCATTTTTCCCGTCCTTTCGAAGTAAATTTCGTAACCTTTCTGCTTCTGCTAATCTATTTAACTCATAATGAATCACAATATCAATTTGATTTCGTTCATATGGTTCTTGCTGCTCTTGTAGCGCCTTCACAATTTGATTTACTTGCACCGCGAGTCCAACAGCCGGCAGCGTTTCTCCAAAATTCCCAATTAGCTCATCATATCTTCCGCCACTAACGATTTCTTCTCCAATTTCATATATATATCCTTTGAAAATAACACCCGTATAGTAATCTAAGTGTTGAATCATGCCTAAATCAATTGATATGTAAGAACCATATCCTAACGTTTCCATTGTTTCATACATTTCTTTTACTCTTGCAATTGCCATTTTCATTTCATTACTTGAAGCAAGCTTTTCTGCTTCCTCAATAACTTCTAAATTTCCAAATAGCCTCGGTAATTTCTCAAGTAATCTTACTGTCTCATCGCATCGATCTAATTTCTTTTCTCCGATGAAATTTGAGAGGGCAGCATAATTTTTACTTTCTATATACGTTCTAAGTACCCTTTCTTCTTCATCATGGATGGAGAGCTTTTTTACAATACATTTATATAACTGTACTTGCCCAATCTCAATTGTAAAAGATTGCACATTCAACTTTTGAAGTGCTTGAATGACACTTATTACGCATTCAATTTCAGCTCTTACATTATCAATCCCGATAACTTCAATACCACTTTGTACGATTTCATTATATTTTCCAGAATGGGATTCATTTGCTCGAAATACATTCCCGCTATACGTCACTTTAAGTGGCGTATCCCATCTCTGTGTTCCAATAACTCTCGCTAAAGGAATTGTCATATCTGGACGTAAAACGATAATCCTTCCCTTTTCATCAAAAAATTTATACATCTTCTCTTCATCTATCGGTCTATTTTGAAATGCAAAAACATCATAAAATTCAATTGTAGGTGTTCTTATTTCCTCATAACCTCTCTCTAAAAAAGTAAGCCTTAATTTTTGCTCCACTTCTTCAATTAATGTACATTCTTCGAATAAATAATCTCTCGTTCCATTCGGGTTTGCCCGCTTCCATTTTGTCATCTAAATTTTCACACCTTTCCCCTTCTAATGTATGCCGATTTCATTCACCTAAGCCGAAAATAAAAAGAGCCTTGTAGACAAAATACCTACAAGGCTCTTCAATAGAGTGTAGGTACAACGGGAATACCCCTTGTACCTACACGTTTTCACGCTAGGTTCAAGGGTTTCATGTATGATGATGTAGTTGTGTAAGCATTGTAATAGATCGCACGATATTCATAATACTTACTCCCTTTCTCCTCTGATTTTCACATAGTATATAACAGTTAATTTTGAATGTAAATACATTTTTAATATTCCGTCACTTTTTTAATATAAAGCCACTTTTCTTTCATACTCTTTTATTTCTTGTTCATATTGCATTGTAATACTAATTTCATCTAAACCATTTAATAACTTCTCTTTCCACATTTTCTCGATTGTAAAATGGAATCTATGCGTATTCGTTGTAATTACTTCATTTTCTAAATCAACTGTGATTTGTTCCCTCGCATCTGTTTTAGCAAGTTGTTCACGCATATCTTTATCCATTACAATCGGTAACATGCCATTCTTCATACAATTCATATAAAAGATATCGGCAAATCCTCCAGCGATAATAACGCGGAAACCATAATCAGCAAGCGCCCATGGAGCATGTTCTCTTGACGAGCCACATCCAAAATTATCACCTGTAATTAATATGCTGGCTCCTTTTCTTTCTTGTGCATTAAGAGGAAAATTAGGGTTTTCTTGGCGATTATTATCATATCGCCACTCATCAAATAAAAACTTCCCAAACCCAGTTCTTTCAATTCTCTTTAAATATTGCTTCGGAATAATTTGATCTGTATCAATGTTATCATTCATCAGTACTGCGGCAGTACCTTTATGAATACGAAATGGCTCCATCATAACTCTCCTTTCTAATATCAACAAAATGACCATATAACGCAGCCGCAGCCGCCATTGCCGGGCTAACTAAATGCGTTCGTGCTCCCTTTCCTTGTCTTCCTTCAAAATTGCGATTTGACGTAGAGGCACAATGTTCTCCTTCAGGCACTTGATCTGGATTCATACCTAGACACATTGAGCATCCGGGCTCTCTCCATTCAAATCCAGCTTCTTCAAATATGCGATGTAATCCTTTATGCATCGCTGCTTCTCTTACCCTTTGAGATCCGGGTACAACAAGTGCTCGCACACCTTCTTTTACTTTCTTACCTTTCACGACAGATGCAGCAATTTCTAAGTCAGAAAGCCTAGAATTTGTACAAGATCCAATGAAAACATGTTGAACTGGAATGTCATACGTACTTTGTCCGGGACTCAATCCCATATAAGAAAACGCTCTTTCGTCATTTACATCATACTTTTCTGGCAATTTCTCATCAATCCGAACACCCATACTAGGATTTGTTCCCCACGTAACGTACGGCGCTAAATCCGTAACATCTACTGAAATATGTAAATCATAAACTGCATCTAAATCTGTATAAAGTTCTGACCATTTTTTCTTAATAGATTCATAGTCTTTCGGCGCATATTTACGCCCTTTTACGTAAGCAACCGTTTTTTCATCTGGTGCAATAATACCAGCCTTTGCTCCCCCTTCAATTGCCATATTGCAAAGCGTCATCCTCTCTTCCATATCCATAGCATGAATGGTCTCTCCGTAAAACTCCATTACGTAACCTGTTCCAACTGCTACTCCGTACTTTGAAAGGAGATGTAAAATAATATCTTTCGCATAAACACCTTGCGGTAACTTTCCTTTTAACTCAATGCCCATCGCTTTCGGCTTTCGTTGCCATAACGTTTGCGTTGCCAATACATGTTCCACTTCACTCGTACCAATACCAAACGCTAGTGCACCAAAAGCACCGTGTGTTGCTGTATGACTATCACCACAAACAATCGTTTTTCCTGGCTGTGTGAGTCCAAGTTCTGGTCCTATAACATGAACGATCCCTTGCTCTTCATCTCCGATATCCGCTAATGGCACCTGAAATTGTTTACAATTTTCCCGAAGTGTATCTAGTTGCTGCTTCGCAATACGATCGGTAATATTCCAAACATCTTTCGTTGGAATATTATGATCCATCGTTGCAAATGTTAAATCTGGTCTGCGGACTCTTCGATTTGTAAGCCGCAAGCCTTCAAAGGCTTGCGGTGACGTTACTTCATGAACAAGATGTAGATCGATATATAATAAATCCAATCCATTTTCATTAGTCGCAACTACATGTCTTTCCCAAAGCTTATCTAGTAACCTTTTCCCCATTATTTTCCTCTCCCTACTAACGCTTGCTCTTCCATTTCTTGAATAACTGCCTTTGTAAATGAAATTGTCGTTTCAGTCCCCCCGATATCTGCTGTACATTTTCCTGATTTAAGGACTGCAGAAACTGCTTCTTCAATTGCATATCCTTCCCTCGTTAATCCGAACGATTGCCCAAGCATCATTGCAACAGAACGCATCATCGCAATTGGATTCGCCTTATTTTTCCCCGCAATATCCGGCGCTGATCCGTGAATAGGCTCGTATAATGAAGGCCCCTTTTCAGCGTGACTTGCTGATGGAAGCATTCCTAATGATCCAGCTAATACTGAAGCCTCATCACTTAAAATATCACCAAATAAATTTTCCGTTACAATAACGTCAAATCTTCCTGGATTTCGAATTAATTCCATAGCCGCTGCATCTACTAAAATGTGTTCTACTTCCACATTTGGGTAGCGAAGTGCTACTTCTTCTGTCACAGTTCTCCATAGTTTACTAGACTCTAAAACATTCGCTTTATCAATAGATGTTACTTTTTTCTTCCGCTTATTCGCTAATTGAAAAGCATACGAAACGATACGTTCAATTTCATGGCGATGATACGTAAGTGTATCTGTCGCCACTTCTTCCGTTCGCTCTTTCGGATAAGAAAAATAAATTCCGCCTGTTAATTCACGAACGACAACGAAATCAATTTCATCCACATTTTTTAATGGTGATAAATGTGCAGTTGCACTTTCTACCGTTACAGGGCGAACATTCGCAAATACACCGAGTCCTTTTCTTAATGCTAATAATCCTTTCTCAGGCCTTTCTTTCGCACTATCCCACCTTGGTCCACCTACTGCTCCAAGTAAAACCGCATCACTCGCTAAACAGGCGGCAAGTGTTCGCTGTGGTAATGGTTGCCCAGTTAAATCGATAGCAACACCACCAAAGTACTCATCTTGCAAATGAAAATGATGTCCATATAGCCTTTCTACCATATGCAATACTTCCTTCGCACTTTCCATAACTTCTGGACCGACACCATCACCAGCTAAACAAACGATACGTTTTTCCATTTTTAACACTCCTTTTAACTGAATTTTCAGAACTTTAATTTGATAGGTGAGGAAAACTTCTCTCACCTATCAAATATTTATTTCACAAGCGCTATAAGAGATTTTAATTTCCCTGCTGCATGGACATAAGCTCTCGCCGACGCTTCCAATACGTCTTGCGCAACTCCGAAACCTGATATTTGGTGACTACCTTCTTTTAATTCAACATGAACGTGAGCAAGTGCATCTTGACCTTGTGTAATAGATTGTATGCGATAATCTGCCAATTCACATTCTAGTCCTAAAATTCTTTGAATCGCATTGTATATCGCTTCAATACTACCAGAACCAGTGGCTGCATCTTCATATACATTTCCTTCCTCATCCTTCAGCACAACTGTTGCGCATTGTGTACTATTTGATACGAAATGCACTTGTAATTGCGTAATGTTATATTGCTGGGCTGCAAATGCTGCTTCACCAAGCATAAGTGCGCGTAAATCTTCCTCAGTAATTTCCTTTTTACGATCAGCCAATTTTTTAAACGCTTCGAATACCGCATCTCGCTCTTCATTTGTAAATTCATAACCAAGCTCTTTCATTTTTTCCGTAAACGCATGACGGCCAGAATGTTTCCCAAGTACAAAGAGATTTTGAGATTCTCCTATAAGCGCTGGTTCGATAATTTCATAAGTTGTTACTTCTTTTAGAACCCCATCTTGGTGGATGCCTGATTCATGAGCAAATGCATTCGCTCCAACGATTGCTTTATTTTTCGGTACAACCATACCCGTTAACCTGCTTACTAATGTACTCGTCGCCTTAATCTCTTTTAAAGTCATAGAAGGTTCTGCTTTATAAAAATCTTTTCTAATATGAAGAGCAACCGCAACTTCTTCTAACGCTGCATTCCCTGCTCTTTCTCCAATGCCATTAATCGTTCCTTCTACTTGCAATGCTCCGCCTTCAACCGCAGCTAACGAATTTGCTACTGCCATACCAAGATCATCGTGACAGTGACAAGAAAAAATCGCTTTTTCATATGATGGAACGGATTCTTGTAAGTATTTGAAAAGAGAATAATATTCTTCTGGATTCGTATATCCAACTGTATCCGGAATATTAATTACATTCGCTCCTGCGCGAATCGCAGTTTCTACTGCTTCAGCTAAAAATGCTCTCGATGTTCTTGTCGCATCTTCTGCAGAAAATTGTACTGTCGGAAATAATGATTTTCCAAGCGTAACCGAACGATGAATACTATTTAACACGTCTTCTTTTGACATACAAAGTTTATATTTCATATGAATATCACTCGTAGCTAGAAATACGTGTAGACGAGGAGATACAGCACCTTTCACTGCTTCATATGCTCTTCGAATGTCACTTTCTTTCGCTCTAGCTAAACTCATAACCGTAGCATTTTGAATTGTATTCGCGATGCGTTTTACTGATTGGAAGTCACCTTCGGAAGCTGCCGCGAATCCAGCTTCCATTACATGAATACCAAGCCTCTCTAATTGCCTAGCAATTTGTAATTTCTCTTGTTCATTTAAATTTACTCCTGGTGATTGTTCGCCATCACGAAGCGTTGTATCCATGAACAAAATCTGCTTCATATTATTTAATCCCTACCTTTACTCGCGGCTGTACGAAAGGCATCATTTCACGTAATTTACGTCCAACTACTTCAATTTCATGTTCATTCTCTTTCTCATTTGTCGCGTGGAAATTTGGTCTTCCTGCTTTATGCTCTGCAATCCAGCCTCTTGCAAATGTACCATCTTGAATTTCTGCTAATACTGCCCCCATCGCTTTCTTCGTATCTTCAGTAACAACGCGTGGTCCTGATACGAAGTCTCCCCACTGCGCTGTATCTGAAACTGAATATCTCATATTTTCAAGTCCACCTTCATACATAAGGTCAACGATTAGCTTCAGTTCATGTAAACATTCAAAATATGCAAGTTCAGGCTGGTATCCCGCATCAACTAACGTTTCAAACCCTGCTTTTACAAGTGCAGTCACTCCGCCGCAGAGTACAGCTTGCTCTCCAAATAAATCTGTTTCTGTTTCTTCTTTAAACGTCGTTTCTAATACACCAGCTCTCGTTGCTCCAATTCCGTCAGCATAAGAAAGTGCTTTTTCAGTCGCAACTCCTGTTGCATCTTGATATACGGCAAATAGTGCAGGAACAGCCCCGCCCTCGGCGAACGTACGGCGTACGAGATGCCCCGGTCCTTTTGGCGCTACTAGAAATACATCTACATTAGCTGGTGGTTTTACTTGATCAAAGTGAACATTAAATCCATGTGCGAACACGAGAGAATTTCCGGCTTGTAAATTTGGTTCAATTTCAGCTTTATATACTTCTGGTTGTAATTCATCAGGCAGTAGAATCATTACTACATCAGCTTTTTCCGCTGCTTCTGCTACTGTATATACAGAAAATCCATCTTCATTCGCTTTATCCCAAGACTTACCTTTTCTTAAACCTACTACTACATCAAATCCGTTATCACGTAAATTTTGCGCATGCGCATGACCTTGCGAGCCATATCCGATGATTGCTACTTTCTTTTCCTTTAATACATTTACTGTTACATCTTTCTCATAATAAACTTTTGCCATTTTCATTTCCCCCTATATTTAAATGATTATTGAATTAACATAACTTGCTTATCTTGTTTTTTCATACTACGTGTAAATGCTGTTACACCTGTTCTCGCAATTTCTTTCAAACCGTATGGTCTAAGTAATTCAATTAACGCTTCCACTTTATCTTGCGTACCTGTTACTTGCACAACTATGGAATCCTTCCCAACATCTATTACAGCGGCTCGAAACGGTTCAATTAAACTATATAATTCCGCCCTTGCTACAGAAGTTGCTACTTTAATAAGAGCAAGCTCTCTAGCAATCATCGCTTCTTCTGTAATATCTGATACTTTCAGAACATCGATTTGCTTATGAAGTTGTTTAATTAACTGCTCAACTTGCTGTTCACTTTCCACATGCACAACTATCGTCATTCGCGATATATCTGATGATTCCGTATGACCTACTGAAATACTTTCAATATTAAAATGTCTTCGTGTCATAACCCCTGTAATTCGGTTTAACACACCACTTTGATTTCGAACTGTCGCTGTAACAATTCTCTTCACCTTTTTTCCACTCCTTCCATTTGGTGAACGCCTTTCCCGGGCGCAACCATCGGCATAACTTTCTCAGATTGAAGTACACGGCAATCAATTAAGACTGGTTCTTTTAATTCAATCGCATGCTTCAACTGCTTCTTTGCAAGAAGTGGATCATCAATACGAACAGCTTTTATACCATACGCATTCGCAAGAGCGACGAAATCTGGTTGACACGACAATAAGGAATGTGAATATCTTTGATTATAAAATTCGTCTTGCCATTGCCTTACCATTCCTAAAGCTTCATTATTTAAAATAAATACTTTAACAGGTAAAGAATGTTCTTTTAATACACTTAATTCTTGTAGAGTCATTTGAAACCCAGCGTCACCAACAATTGCAATGACTAGTTCTTCAGGCTTTGCGATTTGCGCACCAATTGCTGCTGGAAATCCGAATCCCATCGTTCCCAATCCGCCAGAAGTTACCCATTTATCTGGATTTTTCAGCGGATAATATTGCGCTGCCCACATTTGATGTTGCCCAACGTCTGTTGTTACAATCGCTTCTCCTTTCGTGATTTCATATAGCATATCAATTGCGTATTGAGGTTTAATACTTTCAGAGTTTCGTTTATAAGAGAATGGATACTGTTCTTTTCTACTCTTTAATAAAGAGATCCATTCATGATGATTTCCTTTCCTTCCTTCTGGTTGAAGTAATACTTCCAATGCCCGCTTAGCACTTGCAACAATAGGAATTTCAGTCGGCACATTTTTTCCGATTTCTGCTGGATCGATATCGATATGTGCGACAGTCGCTCCTTTAGCAAAATAAGCTAAATTTCCAGTAAGCCGATCATCAAATCTCGCGCCTACATTAATGAGTAAGTCGCATTCATATAACGCCATATTGGCTGTGTAAGAACCATGCATTCCCCCCATCCCTAGAAAAAGTTCATCATCTGGCGGAAAGCCACCAAGACCAAGTAATGTATGCACAACAGGAATTTCATATTTACGCGCAAAACTTGTTAACTCTTTTGATGCTTTCGCATGCAATACACCTGCTCCAGCTAAAATTAACGGCTTGTTTGCAGCACTAATTGCTTGTAATAATTTGTTTATTTGGAGTAAATTCGGTTCATAATTTGGGTTGTATCCTGGTAAATCCATTTGCACATTATTACATCGTTCTCCTTGCTCTACTACCATATCTTTCGGAAGATCGATCACGACTGGGCCTGGTCTTCCTGTTTTAGCAATATGAAATGCTTCTTTAATAATTCGAGGTAAATCTGAAGCCTTTCGCACTTGATAGTTATGTTTTGTCACCGGCATTGTAAGCCCCATAATATCCGCTTCTTGGAAAGCATCACTTCCAATTAACGTTGTTGCTACTTGCCCTGTAAATACAACAAGTGGTAATGAATCAATCATCGCATCTGCTAGACCAGTAATCACATTTGTAGCACCTGGACCACTCGTTGCAATGACAACCCCTGGATTACCAGTAATTCTGGCATACCCTTCAGCAGCGTGAATTGCTCCTTGCTCATGCCTTGTTAAAATATGAGGAATTTCACAATCATACAGTGCATCATAGAGAGGTAAAACAGCACCACCAGGATAACCGAAAATCACTTCTACTCCTTCCTTTTCTAGCGCTTCTAACAATAGCTGTGCACCAGTTGCCAGTTTCTCTTCCGTTTTTGAAGACATTGTTCTTATAAGCCCCCTTTTTGAAAACCTTTATCAATAAAAAAAATCCTACGTCCACACTCCAGCTATGTGCTGAAGGGACGAAAGATTTCGCGGTACCACCCTTCTTTGCAAGAATACTCTTGCCTCAGTGACCCATAAATGGATCTAGCTAATAACGGAGCTACCGTCTAAGCCTAGACAAATGCTTCAGCTTAGCACTCAAGGGCGATGTTCGTCGACGTGAACCATCGGTTTTCAGCAACCACCGACTCTCTGTGAGGCTTCACAATCAACTACTCCTCCCTCTCAACGCTTTCTTATGTTATAAAAAGTTGTTATCCAACTTTATTTTCTTCGTAAATTTTCTCTCCATCTTCTATAACTAACTTTCGGAATTCTTCCAATAAACGATTCGTATGTGGACCCGTTTGCCCTAAACCAATCGTTCTACCATCTACTGTCGTAACAGCAATAACTTCAGCAGCTGTTCCTGTTAAAAACACTTCATCAGCTACATATACATCATGTCTTGTAAATAACTCTTCTCTTACGTCATATCCAAGTTTTTCGCCGATTTCTAAAATGGCGTTTCGTGTAATACCTTCTAACGCTCCAGCAGAACTTGGTGGTGTAATTAATTTATTTCCTTTAACAATAAACACGTTATCTCCTGATCCTTCAGCTACATATCCTTGATCATTTAACATAAGTGCTTCTTGTACTCCAGCTAATTTCGCTTCAATACGAACTAAAATATTGTTTAAGTAATTTAAAGATTTTACTTGAGGGGATAAAACATCGGGACGATTTCGGCGCGTTGCAACTGTTACAACTGGAATCCCTTTCTCATAATATTCTTGTGGGAATAAAGATAATTGTTCTGCAATTACTACTACATTCGGCTTCTTACATGAATCGGGATCCAATCCAAGATTTCCTGCTCCTCTTGATACAACAAGGCGAATGTATCCATTAGATAATTTATTTTGTCGAATCGTCTCAACAACAATATTCGTTACTTCATCTAATGAATATGGAATTTCTAAAAGGATTGATTTTGCTGATTCATACAACCGGACAAGATGCTCTCTCAAACGGAAAACATTACCGCTATAAACTCTAATTCCTTCAAATACTCCATCGCCATATAAATAGCCATGATCATATACCGAAACTTTTGCTTCATCTTTCGGAACAAATTCTCCATTTAAGAAAATCCATTGCTCATTCACTGGAAGTGCCTCCTATGTTCTATGAATTTTTTATTGTTTCCTAGTTTACTCTCCTTTTTAAATAAATCAAGTAAATTTTTAGAAAATTTATAATTTTTAATCGTACGTACATCTTCAATTATATTGATTTAACAACATTGTTAACGTTTACAAAAAGTCCGAAAATTTTTTTCGCCAATTTTCACTAAAAAAATATTTGTTTAAAAGAAGGATTTTCATCAATTAATACGAATCTATTGTATTCAATAAACGGACGTCCGATTTTATAAATCCGGGAATATATAACGACTTTTGCTGAAAAAGGGGGAAAATAACAAAAATAGCGCTGTCTAAAAATAACATTCATATTTTTCATTTCGTAATCATAATCCTATTTTTAAAAAACAATTTGTCAAAATGAAGGAGGAAATAAATATGGCATGTGTACAAATTAAAGGAACGAGACAAGAGGTAGTAGAAATGTTGCAATTATTTGATCTAATGGACACGAAAGGTTTTTGTAAATTCGATAATTACGTAGAGGTAGAACCAAACACGCAAGAACATAATCATTTTATTGCTTCAATCGACATCCATTCAAATACTTCTTCTGCACAAGATACATTAAACGATCAATTCGTTAGTCAAATGCTTACTGGCGTATATAACGACTAAACAAAGATTTACTTCCTACCGTCTTTTCATAAATATATGCAGTGAACTTGAGCATACTAGCAATTAGATGGTAGGAGGTGAGAATTATGGCTAGAATTGGCGTTGAAAACTCATTAACAGACGTTCAACAAGCTCTTCAGCAACAAGGTCATGAAGTTGTTACACTTAACTCAGAACAGGATGCACAAGGGTGTGATTGTTGCATTGTAACTGGGCAAGATTCTAATGTGATGGGCATTGCAGATGCATCAATTAAAGGATCAGTCATTACAGCTCACGGTTTAACAACGGATGAAATTTGTCAACAAGTTGAAATTCGCACTTAAAAAAAGAAAGAGGACTCCTTTTGAAAAGGAGTCCTCTTTTTTATATTCACCTAACGGGAAAGTAACATATACTGGATGAAAGCCCTACCTCTCTCTCATCATTACGGTTCCACTGACCGCTCCTTGATTCACTAGTATACCTATAAAGCTTACACTTATAATTTATAGGGTTTGTTCACAAAAGTTGTTGGTAAGACTACCCGATCTTTCGCAAACTTTTCGTATTACATTTATAAGATTTATTTACTTTATACTAGCTGTAACCGAGACACGAATTAAAATTTTAACATCAATAAAATAACTTGTCAACATTTTTTGTAAATTAAAAACAGACAGTAACGGTTTGTCTGTTTTAGAATGGAGCTTTTTCTTTTATTACATATACAACAAAACCGCTTACTAACATACATAAACCAACTACTAAGTTTTTGATATTAATCATAAATTCCTCTCCCTTATTCCACACATCATATATATTTACAGTTCAATTATTCCGATCATCCTAAAGCGCACTTTTTCTAATATATCATAATTCCTAAAAAATGCAAGTTCACTTTTGGCGACCATTTACAAATTTATCTACAGTGCTTGGTACCGTATTTAAAGCCTTTTCAATTAAATGTGTACTACTATTGAGGTGTAATACTTGCACACCGTTAGAACCGACTACTAAAAAAGCAACTGGGCTAATAGAAACCCCAGCCCCGCTTCCTCCTCCAAATGGATGCCCTTGCTTTTTCTCTTTATGCTGATTTTGCCCACCGTTATGTTTTTCAGTAATGAAATCCCCTTTAAAATCACTTCCACCAGCTCCAAAACCAAAAGCCACCTGAGATACTGTTAATACTACATTTCCGTCAGCTGTTGAGACCGGGCTCCCAACAATTGTATTTACATCTACCATCTCTTTTAAATTTGTCATTGCCGTTTTCATTAAATTTTCAATTGGATGTTCCATTATGTATTGCACCCTTTCCTCTTTATTCCTTTTTATACTTTCCAAAATAGAGGAAGTCATACTAACTTTTCCTATTTCAAGAAAACATTTTCCTCCTTTTAAAAGATACTACTCCCTGTACATGCTCCGGTATAGTGAAACTTTAATCAGTAGGATGTGTACGTAGCTCGACTCCCACAAATAGCAGGATAAAAAAGAAAAAGAGATACATACTACTATTGAACCTTGTTATGAAAGGAGTCATGACTTTGACTGAGAAATTTGATGATTATAAAAGAAGAGATAGAATAGATAGTGATTATAGTGACTATAAAGAAGAGTACGCCGCTGAGGTTGCACCACAACGCATTGATTATGATTACGATGATAAAGACGATAAAGATGTTGTAAAATCATCCGCCGCTGGATCAACTGCTGGTTTTATCGCTCTTGCGCTATCTATCTTATCGCTATTTACATTCCCAACACTATTTGGTCTTGTTTCTGTTTTACTCGGTATTTACGCTTATAATCGCGGAGCTACTGTAACTGGCGGTATCGCTGCAGTTGTCGGTGGGATTGCTGCACTTATCGCAATTTTATTCCGAGTAGCACTTATTGGTTTATTGTTCTCCCTGTTCTAAAAAAGAAAAAGGTATCTCGCTTAACGCGGGATACCTTATCCTGTAAACACATCTTCCGATGGATATTTTATTTTTTGTTTTGCTGGTCGCGCTAAAGAAAACACAAGTGTTAACGGTCCAATTAATCCGCAAAACATAACAAACATAATAATACATTTTCCGAATGCCGATAGCTTTGCAGTAATTCCCATCGTTAATCCGACTGTGCCAAACGCTGATATTGTCTCAAATAATAATTGAATAAAGCTGAAGTTTTCTGTAAGCATTAATATAAATACCGCTGTAAAAATAAGTATTTGACTAGCAACAGCAATCGCTAAGGCCCTCGTTACTGTCGACATTTTAATTGTACGCTGAAATAAAACAATTTCTTCCTTTTTTCTAAAGAAAGAAAGGACAGATGTAATTAAGATAACAAACGTTGTTAATTTAATTCCTCCACCTGTTGATACACTTCCTGCACCAATAAACATTAAAATCATCGTAAATAATATAGATGATTCTTCCATACCTCCATAGTCAATCGTATTAAATCCAGCTGTCCGCGGGGTAATACCTTGAAAGAAGGAAGCCCATAGTTTTTCATTTAAAGATAAATTCCCTAACGTCTTCACATTATTATATTCCAATACAAAAATTACAATCATTGCTATAACATTTAACACTACTGTTCCAATAATCATTATTTTTGAGTGAAGTGATAATTTTCGAAAACTGCGACTATACCATATATCAATTAATACGGTAAAACCGAGTCCACCTATTACAATTAAAGAGCAAATCCCAATATTAATAATGGGATCCCCTACATATCTTGTTAAATTATCTGGCCATAAAGCAAATCCTGCATTATTATAAGATGCAATTACATGAAAAATACTATAGTATAAACCTTTTCCAAAACCAAACTCTGGAATAAAGCGAAACGATAAAAAGATGACCCCAATAAGCTCAATACAAATCGAAAATATAAAGACACGCTTTACTAATTTTACAAGACCACCTATATTTGTTTGATTAAATGCTTCTCCAATTAATAAACGATGGCGTAATCCGATTTTTTTGCCTAATACCCAAACAATTAAAATGGCAATTGTCATAAGACCTAGACCACCTGTTTGAATTAAAAACATAATAACAATTTCGCCAAACATCGTAAATGTACTTGCTGTATCCACTACTCCCAAACCAGTTACGGTCGCTGCTGACGTTGCTGTAAAGAAAGCATCTACCCAACTAATATGTGCTTTCGTTGCGAATGGTAACTTTAATAACAAACCGCCAACCACAATTAAGCAGAAAAAACCTAATGCTAATATTTGTGGTGGGTTTAATCGTATAAGACGATTATACAGCCCTTGTTTTTTTGTTACTTCCATATCACTAACTCCCTTATTAAAGTGAAGCTTTCCCCTCATAAATAAAAAGCTTTTAAAAAGCCCTTAAACAATTGGGACAAACCTTATATTCTTATAATATAGTTGAGCATAATCCTTTTTTTCATAGATTACAACTTTTATTTATATTCAGATTCCTTTTTGTTTTATGCTGGAAAACTATATATCCTAGCTCAATATTGCTAGCAATAACAATTTCATATGTACTATTTTTCAAATCCCCATATCTTTCACTCTATGTTCACATAGAGGTCACATCCACCTTTTATAGTATATGTATCGAAGCTGTTCCTCCCTAATTTTTAAGACATTCCCCAGTGTCTTTGAATAGCTTCCATCCCTAATTAAATTGACATAAATTGTCCCCTTCCTTGACCATCTTATAAATGATGGTCTTATTTTTTTGTCTTTCTATCTTTTCTTTAAAACTCCCTCTCTCTTTCACTCTATGTTCACACAGAGGTCACATCCACCTTTTATAGTATATGTATCGAAGCTGTTCCTCCCTAATTTTTAAGACATTCCCCAGTGTCTTTGAATAGCTTCCATCCCTAATTAAATTGACATAAATTGTCCCCTTCCTTGACCATCTTATAAATGATGGTCTTATTTTTTTGTCTTTCTATCTTTTCTTTAAAACTCCCTCTCTCTTTCAC